>JAZRUQ010000250.1:0-17892 GCA_045652605.1 Erysipelotrichaceae bacterium | reverse complement strand
CTTCCTAAGACCGCTTGGCCTCCGACTTATACGCTTCATTAATATAATACACCTGTGGATGTTCTACACCTGCAGGGACTGGAAGTGTAACCTGAACCATATCCCCCTTCTTATGTCCTTCTACTGAAATATCATAAGATTTATAGTTTGTTAAAAGGCTGTCGACAGCGTCTTCCACAAAGAATTCCTTTGTATTTTCCTTTACTTCAACATTTGTTACCCCTAGATTTTCAAAAGTAAGTGAAACTTTTGAATCATCAGTATAATTTGCATAAGAAACATTGACCATAAAGGATGCCATCAATGTTACCTCACCATATGTGTATGTAACATCAACTTCCACTTTACCAACTTTGGTCGCATCATAATTGATGCTATATTCTCCTCCTACATGAGCTTCCCATTCAATTTCCTTAGAAATGATGCCTGTTTCGTCTGTGAATTCTGCAATAACTTTTAGTCCATCAGTATCCAACGAAAAAGTCCCGCCATTAACTAAGGAATAGTCTGTTATTTTAGGAAGTGAAACAATACTAAGTCCTGTCAATTCAGCAGTTTCCGGAATATTGACATTCTTTGTCCCATAGACAAAAGTACCTGGTTCGTTCTCAGTGAATTTCACATATCCGTTATTACGTTCATAATCAGTAATTTCAGTGAGTGAATTATCCTGATGAATCATATAAACCACAAAATTTGCATTCGAAACATATTCTGGTACAGGAAGTTCAAAATAAATCTCAGTTCCTGATTCATACCCTGAAAAATCAATGCTGTATGCAAAGTAATCCTCAGACATTATCGATTGAATTTCTTCACTTAATGAATAGAATGCATCTGCTGCAAACATTTCGATTGCAGTTGTTGTAGCGTAAAGATAATCCACAGGGAATAAGTCATCTATCCAGTCAAACCTCTGCAGTTTTGCGACTGGTTCAACATAACGTTCCACTTCACCTAGGAACTCAGCTTCTTCTGCATCTGCATCACATTTAAACATTGAAACATACTCTTCATCTGCCGCAAACAGTACAGCTGCATGATCAGCTGACAGATTTCCATTCGACAAATAAGTATACTGAATCTGTGAATCAACAGTCTTGCCATACCCCTGTACTGTCATATCGCTTCCTACAGGAAGATACAGAGATTCTGCTGCATCGCCATAAAGCACCACAACATCACGAGTCACCTTACCATCTGTCATGGCAACTTCATTCAGTACATTATGCCAGTCTTCAGCACATTGGTTTGTTTCAATACCTGCATGAATTGCAGTTTCTGCAAGCACAACCAGCACTTTTGAAGAATCTGATGCTGCAGCCCAGTTTTTGAAATCCTGGATTTCATCATATGAAGTTGTCCCTTCAGAAAGGCTTTTTTCAGTAATACCATAAACATATACATTTTCATCTGTATACAAAAGCCCCGATGTTTGATTCAAAATACTTGCAGTATCTTCAACAACCAAGCTCTCATCACTTGTAAGCAGATCTACAGTTGCAGAATTAAGTCTTTCATGAGCCCCTGTCACTTCTAAGAAAACATCATCTGTTGAATCCATGACAAAAGTGCCGGTTAATCCGACATAGTCAACAGCTTCATATTCTGCATCTGTTTCAATGGTATTTAAAAGTCCAGCCAGCGTTGATTCATTCTTATCATAATTTGATCCAAAGAAAAGATATGTAATACCATCTTCAACAACTTCAATCAGAGGTTCCTCTGTTTCGTCATCTTCTTCCACATTGATCTGAGCAGCATCTGATATTTCTTCAGATTCCTCTTCAGTTGTTTCTTCTGTAACTTCCTCAATTACTTCTTCAGTTTCTTCTTCTGAAACGTCAAAACCAGAATCGAAAGATTCTGTTGTTTCCTGTATTTGTTCAGAAGTCTGTTCTTCTGTTTCTTTACTGCTATTTTCTGCTTTCAAATGCATAGGGAACATCTGAATCAACATGCAGCTGATCAGAACAAATGTCAATAAACGATGAATAAAGTTCTTATTCACTGCCCATCCCCCTTTCAAGTCTATAAAAACATAAAAAGCCGTGTATCAAAATACACAGTTTTATGTGTACTGTTCACATTTCAATGTATCCAGTGAGTTTTTTAACATCCTGTCCTCTTGATTTCAAAATGACGTTATGTTATGAATAGATTATATACCATACATCGATGTACGATGCAACATTTTGTGACAAAATCTGTCAAATTGAACAATGAGGATCACCTATGAATGAAAAGAATTTATTTACAATTGGCGAAGTTGCCAAATCCATTGGCATCACAAGAAGAATCATCTTGAATTATGAAGACAAAGGACTGATTTTTCCCGATAAAAAAGATGGGGTCAATGGAAATCGATATTATACCATTGATACATTGACCACCATTCGTACTATCCGTGCCTTCCAGGATTTAGGAATGAGTCTTGATGAAATCCGCACTTACTTTGAAGAACCTTCTCATCTTGAACCTATCATTCTCCGCTTTGAATCCATGCGAGATCAATTGAATCTCGCCATTGAAAAACTCAAAGAAAGAAGTCGTGCTGAAAGCGAAGAAATCAAAGAAGCTGTCATTGAATCTCTTACCTATTATGTCAAAACTCACACGACAAATTCTCTTGCAGAAAGAGTTTCTCTTTTAAGAGAGACAACACTTGAAGCCATGAAAACATATGGTACAGATTCAACAAAACGCATGTTGTTTACAGAAAACACATCCGATGATTCTAAACAAGTTGATTACTGCGTTATCGTTCCTGCTTCAAGCACAGGAGAACACATTCGTATTTCCCCTGCTTCAAAAGCCATCTATTTCTTTTATCATGGACCTTATGAAAGAATGCCTGAAGCCAGAGAAAAACTCATTCATTACGCAAAAGAGCACAATCTTCAATTGACTGGACGATTCCGTCATGTCTATCTGGAAGGTCCACCTCAGCACAAAGACAAAAACAGATTCATCACACAAATCATTGCCTTTATAAACTAAAAGCCTTCAAACGAAGGCTTTTTATTCATTTGGATGATAAGTCGGTACAATCTTCATCACAAGTTCTTTGATTTGATCCGGATTCATTTCACAGGCTGTTTTCAATTCATCCAGTGAATGCATCAATGTATTGCGGTCAAAATCATTGAAATGTCCAATAAAAATCAAATGATTGTCTGTTGTCTGAAGATTTTCATCTTTCATCATCAATTCTTCATACAGTTTCTCTCCAGGTCTTAAACCAGTGTATTCAATCTTAATGTCCACATCCGGTTCAAATCCAGAAAGACGAATCATATTTTTTGCCAGATCGTCAATCTTGACAGGTTCTCCCATATCCAGGACAAACACTTCTCCCTCTTTGGCATAGACACATGCCTGAAGAATCAAAGTCACAGCTTCTGAAATCGTCATAAAGTAGCGAATGATGTCTTTATGAGTCACCGTAACAGGTCCGCCGTTTTTAATCTGTCTTCTAAACAGAGGAATCACTGAGCCATTGGATCCCAGCACATTCCCAAAACGAACAGCACAGAAACGTGTTTTCGACGTTTTTCCTAATGTCTGCACAATCATTTCACAGATTCGTTTGGATGCACCCATGATGTTGGTTGGATTGACTGCCTTGTCTGTTGAAATCAGCACAAAGGCTTCAGCACCAAATTCATGTGCAGCCATTGCCGTATTCAATGTACCAAACACATTGTTTTTGATAGCTTCTGCAGGAGAATCTTCCATCAAAGGAACATGTTTATGCGCAGCTGCATGACAGACAACATCAGGACGATACGTTTCAAAGATTTCTCGAATGCGTTTTTGATCACGCACAGATCCAATACGCATCACCAGATCCAGTTCAGGATGAGTCAGTTTCAATTCCTGCTGAATATCATATGCATTGTTTTCATAGACATCAAAAAGAACAAGACGACGAATGTTTTTTCCTGCAACCTGACGACACAGTTCAGATCCAATGGATCCCCCTCCCCCTGTCACAAGAATTGTTTTTCCTGATAGCTCATTTCCAATGGAAAGATCATCAACAGATACTTTTTCTCTTCCCAAAAGGTCTTCGACATCCACATCACGAAGCTGCTTGACATCCACCTGACCATCCGCAAGCTGATAAATTCCTGGCAGAATGCGAAGACGGCAATTGGTTTTCTGGCAGATTTCAATGATTTCTCTGCGTTCTTTCAATGTTGCCGCAGGAATTGCCAGCACAATGTCATCGACCTGATGTTTTTGAACCAGATCCACAATGTCATAACGATTGCCTTCAACTTTGACGCCATACAGATATGAATTCAGTTTGCGCGGATCATCATCGACCAGTGCAACCACCTGATTGTTGGAATGAGAACTGGATTGAAGATCTTTAAGAACCAGAGCTCCAGCTCTTCCCGCACCAATCAGCAGCGTCTTTTTGTGAGGACTTCTTGAAAGATCACGCACGTTTTTCAACAAACGATAGGCAAAACGAAATCCCCCAATCATCATCACCAGCATCAGAAAATGAATCACTGGCAGTGAACGCGGAAGATTTATCCCACTTAAAAAGGACACGACCTTAAGGCTGATTGCTGAAATGAAAACCGCAACGCAGACATTGCGAAGCTCATCAATGCTGGCAAACTGCCAAAGTGAGCTGTAAAGACGAAACAATGAAAACAGAATCAGTGAAACCAGAGTATACACCAGGGCAATGCTCAGATAGTTCTGCACAAAGTTTGAATCACTTAATACACTGAGTTCAAATTCAAAACGAAGCAGCAAAGAAAGCAGGACAGACAAATTGATCAGCACTGCATCAATCACCACAAGGGACAACACTCTTAAAGCACGCACTTTATCCATGATGTCTAGACCCCTTTTTCTCACGCGATCCATATTGACCATAATAGCCATAATAACTGTAGCTGTTTTTGGATGCATTGACATGTGTCATGTTCATCACACATCCAAGAATCGGACGCTTTCCATCCGAAAGAATGCTGATTCCTTCCATGATCTGTCCATGTGTCGCAAAATCCTGTCTTACACTCAACAGTGCACAATCCGCAAGTGTACAGATTTCTGCAGCATCTGCCATCAATGCACATGGAGGTGTATCCAAGATAATCACATCAAAAATCTGACGTGCAGCCTCCAGAAATTCCTGTGCTCTTGCGCTTGTCAAAAGCTTTTCAACAGAAGATGTACGCTGTCCGCTGAAGACTGCATACAGATTCTCTGTTTCCAAAGAACGAATCATTTCCTTGGCACTGCATTCATTTTTCAAATAATTTGAAAATCCTTTGTCACAGGTCAGTCCCATCGCTGCTGCAACCGATGGATTTCTTAAGTCACAGTCAATCAAAAGTGTCTTTTTCCCTTTATGCGCAAAGGCATGTGCCAGATTCAATGAAATCGTTGTCTTTCCTTCATTGGCAATGCTGCTGGTCACTAAAATCACTTTTGCATTGTGTTTGTTCATCTCTTTTTCAACACGAACACGAAGCAGACGAATGGATTCATTGAATCCATATTTATCATTGCTTTCACTTAAAATCGGACAAGTACTCTGAGATTTCTTTCCAATCCCTTTGACCACAGGAAGCTTCCCTAAACATGGAAGATTCACCAATCTTCCAAGTTCCGTTTCATTGGAAATGGTCTGATGTGTCAGCCAGTAAAATCCTGCAATCATCATCCAAAGCACAGCCCCAATCATCAGTCCTGCAATGCAGCTGGACTGAAGCGACAAAGGATTGAGCGCATGCTGAGGAATACCTGTTTCATTCAACAAAGTCATCGTTGTCGGACCAATGACAAATTCTGAAATCGACGGATAATGCTCCATCACACATTGAAGCACATCATACGCCAGTTTCGGATCTGTCGAAGTCACTTTCATCGTAAAGATATTTGTATTTCCAACAGATGAGGCAGTAATGCTAGGCAGCCAGCTCATCCCCATTTCTTTTTTGATCTGAGCTGACATGGCAGAACTTGTCAAAATGTAAGGAAATGTCTTTGCCATCTGTTCAGCTGCAGAATTGTTGTAATACTGCTGCGTCCCATACAAAGGATTGGTCAATCGCACAGTAAAGGATGCAGAAGCTTCATAATAAGGCTCATAGGTCCATGTCTTGATAAAACACATCAACAAGGCACACACTGCCATCAAAACAATCCCTAAACGAAGAAAATGACGCACACTTTGAATCAGACCATGAAACAAATCCAGTAAATCAATCTTCGCAATCATTGTTTCATTGTTTTCACTGCTCATGATCTTCTTCCCCCATTTCTTCCTGTTTGATGCCATATCGGCCATAACCATAGCGTCCATAGCCATAGCGTCCATATTTGCCATATTTTCCATAGCGTCCATAGGAACCATATGTAAATGCAGGGGCAAATCCATCAGAACCAATCACATTGTTCAAAACACACCCCAGCATATGGGCATTGTTTTCCATGACAGAAATCGCTTCATTCAATGCATCCGCATGTGCTTCATTCTGTCTGACAACCAGAAGCGATGCATCTGCATATTCCAAAAGCACTTCTGCATCCGGCGCTACAGACATCGGCGGAGTATCCACAATCACTACATCAAAATGTTCTTTCGCCTGTTTCAAAAGATCTGCCATCGCCTTTGAAGCCATCAGATTCGTTGCAGTACGCAATCCCTTATGCGCTGCAAGAATCTTCATGTCACTCTCTTGGACAGACTCTGCTGCTTCCATCAATGTTTTCTTTCCACTCAAAACATCCATGACTCCAGCATCTGTTTCTTTCATCGATAAAATCAATGCACAAGACGGTTTTCTTAAATCACAGTCAATCAAAAGCACACGCTTTCCTTTTCTGCTTAAAGAAAGTCCAAGATTCACCGCAACCGTCGATTTCCCTTCATTTTCCAAAAGACTGCTGATCAAAAGCACTTTCTCACCTTCATGAAGACGCTTCAAAAGACGGCTTGAAAGCTTATGAATCGCTTCTGTATACATAAAGCTTGTAAAAGGACTCGTAATTAAAATGCTTGTCTTTTTACGCAGAAGACGATCTTTCAATGAACGTTTCTTCTTTTCATGAAACAATTCAGCCAGCACATGCGTCTGAAGCTTGTTTTCAGCTTCTGCTCTGCTTCTGATCTTGTCTTTCATCAAAGAAACAACCCCAAACAAAGCACACAATGCCCCGCATGTTAAAATCATTGTCTTTATCACAGTTTTTGGCATATTCACTGGATTATCCACCACAACAGGCACCATTGGATCATGAAGCACTTCCAGAATCGTATTCCCCAGCACTTCTTTTGAAACAATGTCATGATACTGAATGATCGCTTTGCTCATCAGAAAGACTGTACGTGGATCTTTCCCTGTGACACTCATTGTCAAAAGATTCGTTTCTGCAACAGGCACAGCACGAATTGCCCCATCAAAAGAGGTCACATTGACTTTTTCCTTAACTTCATTTAAAAAGACCGAACTATTCAACACTTCTGTAAAGACAGAAGCCAAATTGCTTGCTGCAGACAAATTCTGATATGTGGTCGTACTGGTACCGCCCACAGATGCAACAAAAGTCGTTGTCGTTCTGTATTGAGGCACATAAGTCAAATCAGTCAATACAAAACTCATCATTCCAGCCATTAAAGTCACACACAAAATGACCTTCCATTGATGCAGAACATCATGAAACACAGCCAGAATCAATTCAAGAGAAATCGTCTCTTCACTTAATCCATTTCGATTCTCACTCATGACTTATTCCTCCACAACAACATGAAGACGACAAAAACCAGTATACGTCGTTCCTCTTGTCATACTCACCGTATAGGTTGCACTGTACACCCCAGGCACCTGTGTATTGACATCATGTTCAGTATCCACATTGATCAATACCCCCGGTGCTGTATCGTAAGCAGGATTGACATAGTTGTCAATGTACACACGCACACCCTCTTCTCTTTCCTTCAGTGAATATTTCGTACTTCCTACACGGAAATAATCCATGTAGTCACGTACATCAAACGTTTCACCTTTTTTCAAATAGATCAGATAATCACTCAAATACACATAGGCATTGTAGCTGTCCGCCTGCACAACATCCACTGGAAGCTCCAAATGAACTGTATCCCCCATGGTATTGGTCACACGGAATTCAACCTGATGAATTCCAGGATAGCTCAAGGAAATCGTATCACTGATCAGATTGGCTTTCACTTTGTGAGAAAGATCTCCATCCAGCACATCAAAAGCACCCACAATGGACAATACATCAGGGGATGAAGTATCAATAAAATACAGTGCGTCCTTTAAAAGAAAACGCGGCTTCTGATAGTCTGTATACACCAAAGTTCTTGATGCTTTGGACACATTGCCTGAAGCATCAAATGCAGCATATGTAATTTCACAGCGATTGTTTTCATCAATATCAGAAATGCTTTCAATCACAACCGCAGCACTCACATCACCATCTACATCATCATACGCATTGACCCCTTCATACAGCTTTTTGGCATCTGTAACAGAAACATGAAGCTCATCAGTTGCAAGTGTAATCACAGGTGCAACACGGTCTTTGGCCAAAATGACTGCAGTCGTATAAAAGCCTGTGATTCCAGCACAAAGCACAAAAAGAATCACAACAAGCCAAGACGATCTTTTTTTCATGCAGTTTCCCCCATTCTAGAACCATTCCGGTTCATTCATCACAATTTCCTGATCCTCAATCAAAAGACCAGGTCGTATTCTAAGCAGCTGATCTGCTTCTTTTCTGGAAAGTTCATCCCTTAAAACAGCTTCAATTTCCTTCATCCAAGTGGAACGTTTATCACAGGAATGTGCATCCGATGCCACAACACACGCAAAACCGCGATACACCAGTTCCCATGCCAAACGTTGCACACGTGACCCAAATCTTCCCAAAAGAGACCCTTTGTTGATCTGAAACAAACATCCCAGATCTGCCCATAAATTAATCAGACGCGGATCTTCCAAAACATAGGCATATCTTTCCGGATGCGCAACCACAGGCACCATCCCCAATTCAAGAATTCCTTCTAAAATCTCAGTGGCTTCTGCAGCATATTCTTCAAATGGAAATTCAACCAATGGATAGCGTGAATGATTCAATCCAATCAGTTTTTTCTCTTTCAAAAGATCAATCACATCCACACTCGCAAAAATTTCCATCCCTTCGACAATCTTCAAATTGAGATGTTCTTTTTCAATCGCACATCTCAATTCATCCATTTTCATGCGATACAGATCATCATCATGATTTTTATGTCTTCCATATGCAGAACTGTGAGGAGTAACACAAATGACAGAAACACCGCTTTCTACAGCCAATGCAGCCATTTCCAACGCTTCATCCATATCTTTTGCCCCATCATCCACATCTGGCAGCAAATGCACATGAACATCAATCATGTCACAACCTCCAATCTATTTCTTTAACTCTGAGCATCAGAGCATGCACCCTGATCCAGCACCACGACACGATCACACAAACGCTTCACACCTGAACGATGCGACACCACAATGCATGTCTTGCCAAGTTTTTTAATGTTGCTTAACAATTCAACTTCTGTTGCCTCATCCAAAGCACTTGTCGCTTCATCCAGCAAAAGAATATTTGAATTTCTAAGCAAAGCACGAGCCACAGACAAACGCTGAGCCTGACCCTCGCTCAACTTCTTGTCACGACCCCCGACAGGACTGGAAAGTCCATCTTTCAAAGCCATCACAAAATCATAAGCACAGGCATTCTTCAAAGCCCAGATCAGATCCTCTTCACTCAAAGAATCATCCCCCATGCGAAGATTCTCTTCAATCGTTCCTGCAAACAATGGATTGCCCTGTGGTACATACCCAAATAAACGACGAGTTGATGCACTCAAATCAACAGATTCACGTGATGATACAATCGATGCCCTTCCTGATTTTACAGGCACAAGTCCAAGCAGAACACGAAACAACGTCGTCTTGCCACACCCTGACTTCCCGCTCAGCATCACCATTTCACCACAGTTCACCGTCAATGAACACTCTTTCAGCACATCCACCTGTTCTGTATACCCCACAGTCACATCCTTTAATTCAAGCTTGAACGATGACTCATTCAGCTCATATGAGCTGGACTTCTCTTCTTCAAGTGAAATCACTTCTAAAATACGGCCAGAAGAAGTCGCAATTGAAATCAATGCAGGAACTAAACCGCTCAATGTTGAAAATGATGACCCCAGCATCGTCGACAACTGAAGCACCATCGTCATCTCACCAAAACTAATCACACCACAATATAAACGATACACTGCCCAGCCCCCACAGCACAAAGAAGAACACAACGCCAGAGTACCCATCACAAATGATGTTACAGATGAAAACAGATGAAAAGACAAATACTTCGACTCATAATCACCATGCAGATCACTTAAACGTGAATCAAACCACTCATTCAAATCAAATGCTTTAATCAGTGTCAAATGATGAAAACTATCCTGTTCAAAAGAAACAAGCTTGCTCAATGTATTCTTCATATCCTTCTGATAAGCACGCATTCTTTTCATCATAAACCCTGAGCACACCACAGTCACAGGCACAAACAAAATACACAGCCACGCCATCACAGCATCACACATGTAAATCAGTACAAATGCTCCTGTAAACTGAACAAGACCACTCAACAAAGTAGGCACAAAATGAGTCACACCATGCGATACAGTCCCCGCATCACGCCCCATTCTCTCCATCAAATCCCCACTGAAAAACTCACTTAAACTTGACCATTTCCCATTTAAAATCTTCTGATAAATCATCGACTGAACACCATTGTGAACACGCACATCCACAAGTGCCCCAATATGAGAAGCAATGCTTTTGAACACCAGTGAAAACAAACGAAGCAGCACATAAAAACACGCCGCAAAACCAATCGCACCACTATCCATTTTCAACACTGCATCAATCAATGTTTTGGAAACAATCGCACCCGACAAAGATAAAACAATACTCAATACACTTAAACACAAATGCACAAAAACAGCACCTTTGTACTGCAGAAGAACACCCAACGCCCAACGGCACTCTCCCACAAATTCAGTACTGTCCCAGTTTCTCAATTCTGATAACTTTCTAAGTATTCTCATATCAAAATCCCTATAATAAAAAAGTATATCACGCACCAAAAATCCCGTCAATTTACGACAAAAACCAGCATCAGCTGGTTGTCATTTTTTCTATCAACTTATTTCATCAACTGCTTCATGACATCATCAACCACAAGTCTGCGATCAAATGTATTATTCATGAAACGATGACCTGTCAGCCCCATGAACTCTCTTTCTTCTCTGGTTGCCTTGATCATTCTTTTCATTGCAGCATACAAACTCTTTGTGTTTCTAGCCTCACACAAATATCCTGAATACTGCCCCAGCAGTGCCTGACGACATCCATCAATGTTGCTGGTAATCAAAGGACGACCCGTACATGCCCCCTCAAGAAGCACATTGCTTAACCCCTCATGATAACTTGGCAGCACAACACAATCTGCAGCTGCATAATAAGGCTTAGGATCACTCTGGAACCCATGATAAACCACAAGCCCTCGATTCACATACTCCTCAACCTTTTCCTTGTATTCATCCTCAAAGAATCCGACCATGTCCACCACAAACTTCAGTCCATCCTCATGCAGCATCTCAATTGCTTCAAACAACTCATCCATACCTTTTTCCTTCATGATACGACCAAGATATAAAAATCTGAACACATCATTCTTAGGATACTCTACATATGGATACTGCGAAACATTAATACCAGCACCACGTGTCACATGCACTCTAGAACGATCAACAATCCTTTCATACAAAAACAGCTCCTGATTTCCTGCATTCTCAAAAAATGCAACTTTAACCTTCTTTAAAGCCATCGTATACAACTTTACAACCAATGGCTTTAACTTAGGATTCTCAAACGCAGTCCCTAAACCCTGCACATTCACACAATAAGGAACGTTCAGCCATGAACAAACCAACCCAGCATAAATATTCGGCTTAATAGAATATGTAATCACTAAATCAGGCTTCTCTTCA
Organism: Erysipelotrichaceae bacterium; assembly: GCA_045652605.1. Classification (GTDB taxonomy): domain Bacteria; phylum Bacillota_I; class Bacilli_A; order Erysipelotrichales; family Erysipelotrichaceae; genus RGIG1896. The sequence continues at coordinate 5,798 of JAZRUQ010000250.1, read as the reverse complement.
CGAATCTGCTTATAATACGTCATCATCAACTTCAGATCTGTCTTTGGATCCATACCACGACGATCAATCTCAGTATGAATACACTTTAAACCCAAAGCTTTAAAATCATCCTCATGCCCAACAAAAGGCATACTCAACACAACTTCATGACTCTTCATCAACTCCTGAATCAACTCAAGTCGAAAACGATACAACATATAAGAATGATTTGTAATAATTAAAATCTTACTCACAACTCATCTTCCCTTCTACAATCATATATCAATGATTTATCTGTCATCGCTCAGCCAGACGATACATGACAAATCCTATATGCAATCCTTTTTCTTTCATTTAACTTTCTATCCATTTCAGTTATACTATATTCATATTTCGAGGATATAAAATATGACTAAAGACAACTACAATTATGGAATATCATGCCTAAGAATCATTTCCATGATATTCATCACAATTCTTCATATCTACGGACATGGAGGACTATTAGCAGCACTTGCCACTCCATCACAGATTGCAGCCAGTCAGCTTCTTTATACACTTGCCTTCTGCGGAGTCAACTGCTTTGCGATCATCAGTGGATTTGTAGGCTACAAACATGACAATCAGAAAGTAAACTATTCCAGATGGCTTACTCTCTGGTTCCAGGTTGCATTCTATTCAACAGGCATCACGTTGATCTTCATGATCCTAAATCATCCCGATGCAACACTGAAACAACTGATATTCTCCTGTATTCCTGTTTCATCGTATCAATACTGGTATTTCACAGCCTACACAGGAATGATGATACTCATGCCACTTATTCATCTTATCATCAAATACACAGACAAAGCAAAAGCTACCCAAATCATCATAACAGGATTTCTTTTCTTTTCATGTTATGGATTTTTCGCAAACAGATTCGATAATATCTTTGATTTAAATCTTGGGTATAGTACTATCTGGCTCAGTTTCCTCTACTTTACAGGGGCAATCATCAGGAAGTACAACCTTCACAAAAAAGTCCCTGTATCCCATGCTGTTGTTGTGTTGCTGATTTCATGGTTCATCACATATGCATGGAAAATGTTTGTGCCAGACATTATTGGAAATCTAAGCAATCTTTTTATTACTTATCTCTCTCCACCTATGCTTGGACTTTCCATTGCATTCGTACTGATCTTCGCTAATCTGCATATCAATCCAAAACTAAACAAAATCATTCACTTCTTGAATCAATCTTCATTCTCTGTTTATCTGATTCATGATAACACCTTAATCAGAAATTATGTCATCATGAACAGCTTCGTTTTCTTAACAACACTAAACCCTTATCTCATACCATTCTATGTAATTTCAATAGCTCTAGGCATCTTCATTACAGGAACTCTAATTGATCAAATACGCATTCTTATCTTCAAAATTCTTCACATCAATGAATTATCCAATAAGATTGTCACATTCTTCATGTCAATCTACATCAAAACCTGTAACTATATCATCAATTACTTACAATAAAAGATGCTCTGCATCTTTTATTTTTGTTTTCCTTCAACTACACCATCATGTTTTAAGACTTTAACAATCGTCATCATAAAGCATTTCACATCCATCATAAATGACAGATTCTTTACATATTCACCATCATATTTCGCTTTGACTTCAATCGGAAGTTCATCACGACCATTGACCTGAGCCCAGCCAGTCAGCCCAGGACGTACTGAGTTCGCATTTACTTTATCACGTTCAGCAATCAAATCATCCTGATTCCACAATGCAGGACGAGGACCAACAATACTCATATGACCCATTAAGATACTGAACATCTGAGGTAATTCATCCAGTGAACTTTTTCTTAAGAATTTACCTACAGGAGTAATCCATACATCAGGATCATTCAATAAATGTGTAGGCATATTCGCAGGAGCATCTGTACGCATACTTCTAAACTTAGGCATCATAAATAACTTCTTATCTTTGCCTACACGTTTCTGCCAAAACAATACAGGTCCTTTAGAATCCAGTTTAATCACACAAGCAATCACAATCATAGGCACACTTAAAACCACTATTCCACATAGTGCTAATGTAAAGTCTATGAATCTTTTTATATAGTTTTTGTACATAGAATACTCCCATGACCTATTTTATCACTGATTTAATTCTATTTTTCATTTTTTGAAATAAAGATGTCTTTTGAATAAAGAACTTTCCACATTCTTCAATTTTTCCATTTTTAATCAGCATCATTGCTTCTTCTCGATGAGGATTCGCTTTTGATGAAGTCAACATGGAAGGATTTTGCTGACTTGCTTGTTCTAAAGTAACTTCTTTAACAATCAAGTTATCTTTTATATGATTAAACAAGTTATTTCCCTTTTCTGAATGAATCAATACAACAGAAGTCCCTTTGTTGTCATCTATTTCAGGATCAATATCCCATATCCCCCAGAAATCACCTAATGTAAAATCACTTACTCTAGAATACCCTTTGAATTTGCAATCAGTGCAAGCCAACTGATTAATATAATCTCCAACAAACAGCTTCATATATAAGCTTTCATGATTTGGAATTACAACGCGTTTATTCTTATACTGAAACACATGACAATAACTGTATCTACTCCATCCTGTTTCTTTTGAACGAAGATTAATAGATACTGGCAATACGCCATGATTATCAATTTTAGAACGGTATTTAACATACTCACTCCAAGCTAGAGGAGAAGGAACACCATGACAAACAAAATCAACGCAGATTAAAGAATCATACTCTTTTCCTAAATAGGACTTTAATCCTGCAACCTGACAAGGTGTACCAGAAAACAATACTTTTCTTTCTTCCTCAAGTTTCATTTTAATTTCTTTAAAAGTATTACCCAACACACTTTGTGAATATTTAGCACCTCGAATCAAAGATAAGTCTTGTTCATTTCCAACACAAATATGATGAACTTCAAAGCTTTCATTGTATGCAGCACCATAAATAGAGCCTTGATTACGAATCACTTCTTTGCAAAGCTCAGTAAATATTCCACCTGATGAACTGTCTTTTCGAACGAATTCATCTTTTGATAAAACCGAGTAAGCTGAAGGGAGTCTTTGAGATATGCCCTTATTATCTAAAACTGGACAACTCTTTGAACACAAACCACATTCAACACATCTTTGTGCCCCAACAATAGCCGGATATGCAAATCCGTTAGGATTTTTTTTCATCTCAACACACTGTCTAGGGCATACATTAGCACACACTGTACATCCAACACATATATTTTTTTCAGCTAAATCCGGCATATCTTTCACCTCACTCTTACCTTTTACTTCAATGCTTCGGATAAATAATCCATGAATTGCTTTTGTTCTTTTTCTAACCTTTCAGGTACTGATGTATAATCACAACTCAAATAGTCTTCTTCTGACACCATTTGTTTCCAGCGATTTTCAAACCCAAACTTTTTGAGCAAAGTATCTAACCTAGATGTCATATAGTTCCCAGACCCTTGTCTTGCATATACAAGAAATGGTTTTGAGAAAATAATTGAAAACACAATACAATGAAATGAGTCCGAACATACCAAGGCAGCATGATTAATCAAAGAGATAAATTCACCAGGACCTGCAGAATACAGTTCAGGAATATCTTTATTTAATAATTCATACACTTCATACCCATTATTTTTTGCCCATGTGTCAATTTTATTTTCTTCTGTTTCATCGCCTAAATAATATTTTAAAACATAAGGCTTTGAACAATCTACCCTTGGCTTCTTTGAAACTGACAGCCATTCCTTCTTTGTTAACATCATAGTCGGATCAATAAGCACTGGTACATCAATCCCCAATAAATCTTTGACAATTGCTTGTCCTGCTTCCTCACGAACAGAGATATTCTTAAATTTTTTTAATTCTTCTTTATATATTGATTTCCATTCCTCTGGTAAGGAATCTACGCCAAAACTTCCTGAAATAGCAACCCTTTTCTGATTATCTGCAAACCTCAAAAAGTAATCATCAAATTTATGTGAAGAAAAATGATAGTTCCAAATTTGATCACTACCTGCAACATAATAGTCATAGTCCTTTTCTTGTGGGATCATATAACTACCATAATATTTTTTGGATGGTATTAACTTATTCCACCTATTAAAATTTTTCCACCTAGTAATGTTATTACCAAAACGTTTTTCTGCCCAAGCGGGAAACACACAAGAGATTAATCCCGCTGCCTCTTCTTTCACCCAAGCCATGTAATTACCATTACAGTAAGGTTTTTCTTTTGTAGCAGTTAATGAAATGGCCTCACAATAAAAATATTTTTTCAATAGAAAGCACATTGCATAATTCTGCAATCTATTACCATAATTTGTTATATCGGTAATTGTTACAATACCAATTTTCATCATTTCACCTCAAACATACTACATTCGTTTTAAAATTGATCTTTGCTTAGGTTTAAACAGATATACACATCTATCAATATACCCTCCTAATGTTATCCCAAAATACTTCTCACATTTATTCTTGAATAACCCCCATTGATGAACAACTTTCTCATCTTCCGAAAGCCAACTTGCACTATACCAATGAATTGAATATGTTTTGTCTGTTTTTCTCATATTTTTCCCATCTGCAGATAGTGGACAAAAATACTCTGGAGGATAAATGGTGGCAAATTCAAGATTAATTGGTTTACTTTCATCAAACTTCTCAGGTAAGTAATGAGTTACAGACCTTGTATTTCTAATAGGACATGTTATTTTATCATATGTACCATCCGCATTAAGAAAATGTATATTTTCATAATCTTTCAGCATACACTCTACAAACTTATTACCTTTTTCTGCACCAAAGCCTAATCCTGTATTTATACTTTTTTTGTCTTCAAATCCAAAGAATGCTTTCTTTTCCAGCAAATCATCCAATGGTTTTATAAGTTCTACATCAGTGTCTAAATAGATACCCCCCTGTGAATATATAATCCAAAGCCTAGCATAATCCGTCACAAATGCCCATTGCTTCTCATCATATGCCTGTTTTGCATAAATATTATTCGCAATTTCAAAATTATCTTCATTCCACTCAATTATTTCATAATCCGGACAAAATTTTCTCCAACTAGAAATGCATCTTTGCATCAGTTTTGATTTTGGATTTCTACCAAACCAACAATAATGTATTACTTTAGGTATCATAAATATATAACCCTTTCCTATTTAAATTACTTCTTAAGAAGTTTTCGAAAAATTTGTTTAACACTTCTTTTAATGTAATTAAATTCATCTGTCTTGTTGAATATGCAAATAAATACAGTATTAGGAATAATTGTACAGATTAAAATCTTAGCAATTGTATTACCTACAACAGAAAAAGAACACATATTGCATAATAACCAGCTTAAACCTCCTGCAACTAGAATCACAGCTAAGTACATAATATAACGCTTAAAATACAATAGAGGACTTTTCTTTAATCCATATCTAAACACTGCGTATGGCTCATACCATAAATTAGTACATATTCTTGCAATTAAAGTTGCAACATAAATGCCAAAAATTCCGTATATTCTTCCTAAGATAATATCAAACGACAAGTTGATTATACCCGTTAAAAACAATAAATATTGACCATATCTAAATAATCCCAATGTACTTTTATAGGTATAGCATGCCTGTAACATACCAATTGTAAATGAATTTATTGCAATAATTAATGGTATTCGCGCAGGAAGAACATATTCCGCTCCAAACAATAATTTTACTAAGTCCGAAGAACACAGAGCAATACCAATGGCACCCCATCCAAAAAGCCAAAAATTA
>JAZRUQ010000249.1:0-18202 GCA_045652605.1 Erysipelotrichaceae bacterium | reverse complement strand
TACTTTTACGTTTATTGTATATCTCCGTCATGCGTTCTTGTTCTTTTTGACAATTTGTTTTCAAGGCCTCTCTTAACTCTTCATAAAGAGAATCACTGCCTTTTAGTTCTGCTACCTTCCATGCATATTCATAGTAAATTGCATCAAAAGATGTAGAAACTTTCAAAATTAATTTATCAATTCCAGCAGAGTATCCATTTTCTACAGCCTTCAACATAGCAAAGCCTGCACTGAGATCTTTTTCGCAGCCCCTTCCATCGAATTTCATTTCTGCAGCCATGAACTCTGTTTTAGGGTCATATGAATAGTCTGGAGAAAGAATTGCCATTTGATACAACTGATACGCATATCGATCATTTCTATATTTTGAGTAAGAATTATAGTACCCTGCCAACTTTGAACAAGCCTGCCAGAAATCAGGATTAAGCAGAACTGCATCCCCCAGCAATACAAAAGCCTCATCTTTCTTATTGCTTCTTTCTGCTCTCAAGGCAAGTCGATACAGACGTTTAGCTTCAACACGATTTCTTTCTGATATACCTGTAACAAAGACAAGTGGTACTCCTGCTTTCTTGGCGTAAGAAACTGCCTCTTTTCTGGAAATCTTTTCAGCCAGATATAAGTCTTTCATAAATGATGTTACATCGTTCAAATAACACTTCTCAACAACCATCGAATCATTCAGAATCTTTTCTAAAAGTTTCAGCTTCGCATCAGTTATGTCGTAAAGTGACATTTCATACAGAATTCGGAATGAATGGTGCACAGAACGCTGATCAGCTAATTTCATGTAGTACTCTGTTGCATCAAAAAGCCTTTTATGAAGACCTTTTTCATCAATTCCTTTTCTTTGCAGTTTATCCAACAGAACATCGATCAGCAAATACTCAGAAAATTCTTTAATATCTCCATTAATGACCATATCTGCATAGTAAAGTGCAGGTTTGAATGAATTCAGTCTTAACGCCAAAAGAATATTCTTATTTGCTTGATCAGTATCTTTTGCTGTACCTAATCCTCTGGCGTACATCATAGCCAATGCTGCAGCTGCAGTATAGTTTCCAAGGTTTTTACTTGCTTTAAACAGATTCAATGCCCTTGCTTCATTTTTTACAATGCCTTCTCCATCTCGAACCATTTCACCTAAATAGAGCATGCAATCAGATGAATCAGCATCCACCCCTTTTTCAAACCAGTACAATGCCTCATCCAGATCAACAGCTGTGTATTCTCCGGTTCTGTAAAGCTGTCCCAATGATGAATATCCATTAAGATTACCCTTGTCAATTGCCTTTTTATAGTGTTCAATCGCAGTATCAACGTCATGTTTAATTTCAAGATAATAATCACCCAAAGCAACAGGAGCCACAGAGGAAGTGTCTTCATTGAATAAACGATATGCTTCATCTGTATTTACAACAATACTACGACCATACATATATGCTCTTCCAAGCAAAGCTTTCGATCCATTATGTTTCATTGAAATTGCTTCATTCACAAGTTCCAAAGCTTTTTCATAATCAACACGATAATACGTATAGATCAATGCAAGATTATAGACACAGTATTCATTTCCAAGCTTTTTACCTCTTTCAAAGTATTTGATTGCTTTAGAAATATTGACACTCCTTCCACGACCATAAAGTTCCATTAGACCTAATTCATTTAAAATCGATTTTTCATTATATTGGAAATCATCGACAGTCGTCGTGAACCAGGCGTATGCTTGCGAATATTTCTTTAATTTTTTAGCAGTATAAGCAGCATTGGATGCAGCATATTTATTTCCTGCATGGGCAGCTTTCTCATACCAGTACAAAGATCTTTCTTTATCCTTTTTTACAAAATTTCCCGCATTATAGTGAATTCCAACTTCATTCATAGCTTCTGGATTTTTCCCATGAATGGCAGCTTCCAAAAACAGCAGGAACGCTTTTTCAAGTTGTCCTGTATTTTTTATTTCAACTCCTTTTGTCCAAAGCTGCTTATAATCAAAATTAGAGGCTCTTCTCAGCAGGACTTCAACAGTATAGGAATCATAAGGAACTTGACATGTTCTCCTATCACGGTTTTTATAACTCACAACAACATGCGGTTTATCTATTACATACTTGACATTAGAAATATCTGAATAACGAATCGCATTCCCACATGAATCATAATACGTATCAAATGTAAAAATCATCCATTTCTTCACAAAACCAAGAGAAGCGTCATAAAAACCCACCACTTCATCAAGATTGATGGATGGCTTGTATTTTCTAATTTTTTCCATATCTTCCTGATTTAAACAAGTACCAGGAATCATTTTCTTGACGCCATACCCGCAGACTAGGGCTTCCATCAGTTTCTTGCTTTCATAAGAATACTTCTGATTTTCTATTTTCTTTTCCAAAAGCAATCCATCTACGCCAAACTCTTCTGACTGCTTTTCAGTAGAATTCGTTTTTTCACTATCGATTCGTTCTCGACGAGCTTTTTCTTTTTCCAAAAGAAGCAAATCGCTTTCATTCATTTTATTGTTTTGCATCTGTCTCTTATTTTCAAGTTCCTGCAGTTTGGCCTTGATAAGAGCCTTTTCTTTCTGAATACGAGCCCACTCAGATTTAAGAGAAGCGCTTTGTTCAACCTTTTTTGCATCCATTTCCTTCTGCTTCGCTTCTGCATCCAGTCTAGCCTTTTCTTCTGCCTCTTTTTGACGCTTTTCCTCTTCTAAACGAGCTTGTTCTTCACGTTTCTTCTGTTCTTCCAGTTCTTTCTGCTTCAATTTTGCTGCAATCGTAGCCTTAATTTCTTCTTGAATTCTCTTTTCTTCTTCAAGCTTTCTTTGTTCTTCGATTTTAGCTTTTTCTTCTGCTTCTTTGCGTTTTTGTTCCTCAAGGTCCTTAAGTTTCTTTTCAGCTTCCAATCGGGCTTGTTCATCTGCCTCTTTCTGACGTTTTTCCATTTCCAGACGGGCTTGTTCTTCACGTTTCTTCTGTTCTTCTTCCTCTTTCATTTTCTGATTTAAAACAGATTGAATAGAAGAAGTAACAGTATCGATTTTCTGATCAGCTTCATTACTCGCTTTAGACACAACTGAATCCAATTCAATAATTTTCATCATGAGTTCAAATAAATAATCAACAAAAATGGATGCAAAAAATTTAATATTTTTACCATTTGCATAGATCATCGTCAAATTATAGTCTTTTTTTGAAACAGAAACCAAATCTTGAAAATATATAGGATTTGCCTTCTTCCCATTCTCACTGTAATATAAAAAATCAGCTGTTAAAAGCATCCCTTTTTTCCCACTTCCAAATAGAGCCAAATCATAATAACCAATGACATCTGAAAGTTGAATGTTCAAATTATGATTACGAACAAACTTTTCAATTGTATCAATCATATCTGGTGTTAAGGGTTTCATATTAGCATATTTAGCTTTTGAATCAATCATTATCTGTTTTATTGCTTGAAATCTTTGAGTATTAGACATATCTACACCTCCATGGTGATTTTTTTATATTTTAACATAGTTTAAATTTAACTTGCACTATCAACAGAAACACACTGCAAAAACGTCTATGATGGTTGTCGATTCAAGCACTACATTAGCTATAATCATTGCTTTCTTTCCAAGAAAATAAAAAAACACTCATTACTGAGTGTTAATTTATTAAGTGGTGGTTCCGGCCAGAATTGAACTGGCGACACATGGATTTTCAGTCCATTGCTCTACCAACTGAGCTACAGAACCATTTGGTTGCGGGAGAAGGATTTGAACCAACGACCTCCGGGTTATGAGCCCGACGAGCTACCAGACTGCTCTATCCCGCGATATGTAATGGCGGAGGAACTGGGATTCGAACCCAGGCGCCAGTTTCCCGACCTACCGGTTTTCAAGACCGGACCCTTCAGCCACTTGGGTATTCCTCCGTTTATATATCGAGTTTTTAATGGTGGACCCTGTAGGACCCGAACCTACGACCAGCCGGTTATGAGCCGGCAGCTCTGACCAACTGAGCTAAGGGTCCATTAGCTAAGATGGTAGCGAGGGTGGGACACGAACCCACGACCTTCCGGGTATGAACCGAACGCTCTAGCCAACTAAGCTACCTCGCCATTTTTTAATATTTAAATGGTCGGGATGACAGGATTCGAACCTGCGACCCCTTGATCCCAAATCAAGTGCACTACCAAGCTGTGCTACATCCCGAAATAATGGCGCGCCCAGGAGGACTTGAACCCACAACCTTTTGATCCGTAGTCAAACGCTCTATCCAGTTGAGCTATGGGCGCACATTTTTTATCGCACTTAATCAGTGCCTATATATATTAGCAGAACCCAAAATAAATTGCAAGTACTTTTTTAAAGTTTTTTAATTTATTTTTTAGTTTGCTGCACATCCAATTTAACTGTCGAGAAGACCAGTTAAGTTGGTGGGGCTGATGGGACTTGAACCCATACGAGGTTGCCCTCACCGGATTTTAAGTCCGATGCGTCTACCGATTCCGCCACAACCCCATAAAACAAAAAAAGTGGAGGTTCCTGCCGGATTTGAACCGGCGATCACAGAGTTGCAGTCTATTGCCTTACCACTTGGCTAAGGAACCATCCTTTATTTGTTGTGCTTAAATATATTATCAGACTCTCTTCAAAAATGCAATAACATTTTTCATTTTCTTCATTTTTACATACAAGAAGGCATTCTCCCTGTGAGAATGCCTTCTTTTGTTTATCTGTTTTTCACTTTGATCCACAGATCTGAAAGTGTCTTTTTAAGCTTTTCGTTATGATGGAAAACTTCATCCTTTTCATACCCTACACGAACCAGATAAGCTTCGTTGTCTTCAAAGTCGCCTCCTGCTTCTGTCATCTGTGTTAATACAGATTCAACATTGGAAGCATAGCCTACAAAACTTGAGTTTTCATAAGCAATATCTTCTCTAAGCATGAAATTGATGTATTCATGAGCCAGTTCAGCACACTCAGAGTTTGCAGGAATCACCATTGCATCGACCCAGAAGTTTGTTCCGCTTTCTGGCATATAGAAACTCATATCCTCATTTTCAGACAGAATATAAGCTGCATCACCGCTATAGACAACTGCAATATCACGTTCGCCATTCATCATGGCATCAATGACTTCATCTGTTACATAGGCAGGAGATACAAGCTCGTCCATTTTCAAGAGCCACTGATAAGCTTCCTGAATTTCATCAGGATCTTCAGTGTTCATTGAATATCCCAGTGCTTTAAAGGCCATCATGAAGCTGTCACGTTCTGAATCATACACAAAGACTTTTCCTTTGTATTTTTCATTGTGCAGAATGTTGTATCCCTGGGATTCTAGATCTTCAGGATCTACAGTATTGTGATTGTAAAGAATACCTACAGTCCCCCAGAAGTATGGCACAGAATAATCATTGTTTTTATCAAAGTTCTGATTCAGAACACCTGTGTACAGATTATCCCAATTGGTAATCAAAGATTTATCAATCGGTTGAACCAGATCTTCATCAATCAGACGTGCAATCATATAGTCTGATGGAATCAGAACATCATAACGGCTTCCACCCATGAGTTTCGTATACATTTCTTCATTGGATGCAAACATCGAATAGTTGATTCTGACATTGTATTCTTCTTCAAACTTTGAATTGACATCTTCACCGATGTATTCCCCTGCATTGTACACATTGAGTACATTGCATCCATAGACTGTCATAGGATCCAGTTCTGAGCTTCCAGATGAATTAGTCAGCATGTTCAAACCAAAACCGCACACTGCAAGTGCAGCTGCAGTTAAGCCTACAATCAATGGAACTGATGATTTTTTTGTCTTCATTTCCGCATCCGCAGGACGCTTTGCAGCCTGCTTTTCTTTGATCATTGGCACAACATTAACCAGAATCAAAACGATTGTTACAACCAGAACAATCATCGCAGACAAAGCATTGATGGACGGATTGATACGTTTAGACTGAGCATAAACCAAAGTTGAGATGTTATTGACACCAGGACCTGTTGTAAAGAACGAAATCACAAAGTCATCAAATGACATTGTAAAGGCAATCAGAGCACCCGATACAATCCCTGGCATGATCTGAGGCACGATAACCTGAATCAGAGCCTGCCATGGTGTAGCCCCCAAGTCCAAAGCTGCTTCAGCTAGATTGTTGTCAAGCTGACGAATCTTAGGCATGATGGACAGAATGACATATGGAATACAGAAAATAATATGAGCCAGCAGCAATGTCCAGAAACCTGTTTCTACATTCAACGATGTAAACAGCAGCATCAGACCAATTGCAGTAACGATATCTGGATTGAGCATAGGCAGATCATTGATCTGCAACACAACATCACGCAGAATACGTTTTGATTTGGAAAGACCAATTGCTGTGATTGTACCGATAATTGTTGAAACGATTGTTGCAATCACTGCAATAATCACAGTATAACCAATGGCTTCCATCATTGTGCGGTCATTAAACATACGTTCATACCACTGCAATGAGAACCCTGTGAAATTTGTCAATGACTTGGAATCATTGAATGAAAATACAACAACGTAAAGAATTGGAAGATAGAAAAACAGTAGTACCAGCGCTAAATAGAAGCGGGAGAAGAAACCTTTTGTCTTTTTCATTTCTGTCCCTCCACATCTTTATCAATTTTCTTAGTCAAATACATAGAAACCATAATAATGACTGCCATGATCAAAGAAATTGCAGAACCGAAGTTCCAGTCGCCTGTTGATACAAAATAATTTTCAATCAGATTCCCAATCAACACATAGTCTCCTCCACCCAGCAGCTTTGGAATAAAGAAGCTGGATACAGTCGGCAGGAAAACCAGTGTAATCCCTGATACAACACCAGGAATCGAAAGCGGAAGTGTCACTCGTAAGAAACTTTGAACCGCATCAGCCCCTAAATCACTGGCAGCCTGAAGCAGACTTTTGTCCATTTTGGAAAGCGATGTATAAATCTGAAGAATCATGAATGGAATAAAGTTGTAAACCATCCCAATCAGAACTTTCATTTCCGCACTGATTGGCACATTCAACAGAATACCACGCCATGCATAAGTTCTTACAAGCATGTTGATCCACTGAGGAAGTGTAATCAACAGAACCATCAGCCCTTTTGAACGCTCACCCAGCTGAGCCATGAAATAAGCAGCTGGATAACCAAGGGCAATACAGATCACTGTTGTTACAAATGCCAGCTTCATGGAACGCCATAAAACATTCGCAAAGACATTATCCGAGAAAAATCTAAAAAAGTTATCAAATGTGAATTGAAGTGTTAAAACTCCATTTCCTGCTTTCGTAAATGCATACAGGAAAATCAGAAGCATTGGGACGACGATGAACACTCCAATCCAAGCGATATAAGGATACGCTAGTTTGGAAAAGCTCTTCATCCGACTACCCCCATCTTGCTCATGACATGAATGTCTTCAGGACCAAATTTCAAACCAACTTTAGCCCCTTCTTTAGCATAGTCTGTTGTATGAATCTTCAATTCACGTCCCATTGTAGAGAAAGTAATTTCATATGTACCTTCTTTTACATTTTCAGGATCAAAGTCATAATCCACATCTGTAATTTCTACTGGTGAATCATCTTCCAGATCCCATGCAGTTGCATTTGCCCACTTCTTCAAGTCAATCGACAGGGCCATGCTTTCCTGAAGTTCATCTGCAGTCTTATAGAAGTCATACGCTGTGATACCAACCCCCTGCTTTTCATCTTCGAAGTAAATAGGTTTTACAACGTTGATGTTGACTGTGATGGATGTTCCATCTGCAGTCGAGAATGTAACAGGATATGTACCTGGTTCCTTCTTCACTTCATATTCCACTTTGTGCAGAGAAATCAATTCCTCTTCATCTTCTGTACTCCAAGCCTGTGCATTGGCACGTGCAATAACTTCTGCATCTGAAATGTTGTCAACATCATCCAAGTCCATTGTAAAGTCATTGGCACTGATTTTTTCTTTTGCTTCTTCATTCAACAAGTCATGGTTCTTTAAGATATGCATCTTAACTGTCTTGGAAGTCCCCTTCACTGTTTCAACGATGATTTCATAATGAACACCCTTAAACAGCACAGACTTCACAACACCATTAATCACACCCTGATTGCGTTTTACGATGTCGATATCTTCTGGACGAATCACGATGTCGACTTCTTCATTCTTCTTAAAGCCCCAGTCAATGCAATCATACTGTTTGTCATCGAATGTTACTTTATAATCTTCATTCATCACACCATCAATAATATTGGATTCCCCAATAAACTTGGCAACATATTCATTGGCAGGTTCATTGTAGATTTCTTCTGGTGTACCAATCTGCTGAATTTCTCCATCTTTCATAACCACGATCTTATCTGACATTGTCAACGCTTCTTCCTGGTCATGTGTAACAAAGATAAAAGTGATTCCAACTTCCTGCTGGATTCTTTTCAATTCATGCTGCATTTCTTTTCTCAGCTTTAAATCCAATGCTCCCAACGGTTCATCCAGAAGCAGGACATTTGGTTCATTCACCAGCGCACGTGCAATCGCAATACGCTGCTGCTGACCACCAGAAAGCTGAGTGACATTGCGCTTTGCATACTCTGCAAGATTGACCAGAGCCAGCATACGATTGACTTTCTGTTCAATGATATCCGGTGACATCTTTTTGATACGCAGCCCAAAGGCAACGTTGTCATATACATTCATATGCGGAAACAATGCATACTTCTGGAACACTGTATTGATTTCACGCTTGTACGCAGGAACCGGCAGAATATTCTGACCATCAAAGATGACTTCACCTTCATCCGGATCCAGGAATCCACCCAGAATTCTTAACAGTGTTGTCTTACCGCATCCTGATGGACCAAGCAGTGTCACAAATTCATTTTCATAAATATCAAGGTTGATCCCTTTCAGAATCAATGTACCGTCAAAACTATGAACGATATTCTTAAATTGAATTAATTTTTTCATAACTCTATTCCCTTTCCCTAAAACAGCGGCGGCGTACAGATCCAAAGTACTTTGGCATTCTGTGTCCCATCATTTTCCAGTACATGACTGAATGTTCCTTTCAGATAGAACGTCTGTCCTTTCTTCACAGTAAATTTCTGCTGTGTATCCAAGTTCATCAGCTGAACTTTTCCACTTAAGACATAACCAAACTCTTCACCTTCATGAACGCTGATTTCCTGACTTTTTCCTCCAGGTTCAAGTTCAAGCAGAATTGGCTCCATGTCATTTTTCTGAGCATTCGGCACAATCCAGTGAATTGTACTTTTATCTCTCACATCCACAAAATAGTCTTCATCAGTAAATACAAGCTTTTCGTCTTCTTCTTCCTGAAAAAAACGAGACATGTCATAACCTAAAGCTTCAACAATGTCTTCCAGGGTCTGAATGGATGGAGAAGTCAGATTTCTTTCCAATTGTGATAAAAAACCTTTCGTCAGTTCACAACGACTGGCCAATTCTTCAAGTGTTAAATTGTTCTTGGTTCTCAATTGTCTGATTCGATTCCCAATATCCATCAATTCACCTCCTTGTGTTTACTGTCTATAAACATTCTGTTTGATTAAACACAACTTCATTATATAATATTCCCTGAATTATTCAAGAAATTATTTAAACTTTTTGTTTAGTAAAGCTAAACAAAAAGAACCGTTTTTCAACGATTCTTTCAGTTTCTTTATTTTCCAGCTTTCTGATCTTTTACAATCAGTTCTTTCAGTGCCTCAATCGCTACACGAATTGGCAGCTCTGTATCATGACACTGTGGATTAGGCAAGCCTAATTTAGCACGTTCCTGATTCGCAACAGCTAGGAAGCATGAACCGCAGCGAACACGATTATAGGACGCACAGATAAACAATGCAGCTGATTCCATTTCAGATGCCTTGCATCCCATGCGACACCAAGCATCCCACTTTGCTTCCAGTTCTGCATGATTAGGCAGAGTTTCTGGACGATGCTGACCATAGAAAGCATCCTTGCACTGAACAACGCCTGCATGATATCTCTGTCCCAGACGGTCTGCAGCATTTACAAGAGCATTGGTAATTGTTAAATCCGCAACTGCAGGATATTCGATTGGGCAGTATTCTTTTGAAGTTCCTTCAAAACGAATAGCACCAGTAGCGATAACAACATCACCGCCAACAACATCTGTATCCATACCTCCGCATGTACCAACACGAATAAATGTATCAGCACCGCAGACAATCAGTTCTTCCATGGCAATCGATGCACTTGCACCACCAATACCAGTTGAAGTAACGCTGACAGGAACACCTAAAAGTGTACCCGTGTAAGTCACATATTCACGGCTGTCAGCAACCAGAACTGGATTATCAAAATACTTCGCAATCAAAGCACAACGCTTTGGATCTCCTGGAAGCAGAACATAACGTCCAACTTCACCTTTGCCCACACCAATGTGATACTGTTTTCCTGAACCTTCTGTATAATCGATCATATTTAAAACCCTCTATTCATAAAAATATTATACCTGATTTTCATTCTGTTGAGAAGATGAACTCACTGGCTCTGGATTGTATTTTTTAAAGAATACAGCAGTCTTATATAAAGTCACAATTTTAGTTATACCAATGACAAGCATTCCAACCAAATACACAAAAGCCATCAACAAACCAAGCAACGGTGCCAGAAAGGTCACAATCAGGGTGGCCAGAATAACCCATATCATTCGAACAGTCCATGTCCAAAGTGATCCCCAACGCTTTGACAGTTCAAGATCATAATCAAGAAGAACCCACTCATGAGAGAGTAACTCCTCTCTTTGCGCAACATAACCTATGATTGCAACCATCAAAGAAAACATTGTCGAAAAATCTGCCAAATCACCATATGCAACAATCAGTTGCGATATCAGATGAATAACACCTGCTGCCAGCAAATAACCTGCTGCTTTCTTATAGTTCTCATAATAATTTGACATTTTCATCAAAATTAGCGAATAACCAACCTGATTAAATAATGGAACAATCAGCACAAGATAATACAGTCCACTTGACA
Source organism: Erysipelotrichaceae bacterium (assembly GCA_045652605.1). Taxonomy (GTDB): domain Bacteria; phylum Bacillota_I; class Bacilli_A; order Erysipelotrichales; family Erysipelotrichaceae; genus RGIG1896. The sequence goes on along the minus strand of JAZRUQ010000249.1, from coordinate 7,147 downwards.
CACTAAACCATGTTTCATTAAACACAAATGCTAACACATTAAAAATGACCACAAACCAGAATAAAATCCAAAACCATTTACCAAAAAAGTTAGCTTTTTCTTTTAAAACTTCATTCTTTTCAATCAAGCATTCCATATACAATCCTCCTTGTATAACCTTATCATATCAAGATAAAGCGTATAAATAAAGGAAAAGCCCCTTTTCAAAGAGGCTTTATAAAATACAAACAAATAAATTAAGCTAATATTTTCTTAAAACACATCGCTGATTGATACAATGTCACAATCTTAATCACACTAATGACAGTCATACCAAGTGAAGCAACTAAACCGAGCATACCACCTACTGCAACAGCCAAAATCATTACCGGAATACTGATGACCATCACAATCATACAGCGAAGTGTCCATATCCACAAAGCTTCCCATCGATGTGACAGCTTTTCATTCATAGAAGCAAGAACAGTCTTATGATTCATCATTTCATGATACTGACCACACAAGGACAAAACACTGCCTGCAATTGAAATTACTGTTGCAATAGAAGCCAATGTTTCAAACAGTCCTGCAATATCACAAACAAACACAACAAGAGCACTGTACAGGTAATACTTGCCTGCTTTTGCATATCCTGATGCACGCTGTGCCAGAATGGTCAAAAGCACTGCATATAGAAACTGCCCTGCCAAAGACACTACCATACTTAACACATTCAGCACAATGGAATCACCAATCACAAAATCAGCCATCGCAAAGCTGATCAGATTTGAACAGATGACAAGCAGAAATAGATTCCAGAACCATTTATAATAAAAGGCCATTTTTTCCCTTTCAGTCATTACTTCACTCATAAAAAAACCTCCAATTTTAGTAATTTTAACACAAAGATATCACAATCTCAAAATCTCAAACAGTTTATTTCTTTTTATAAAACGCAAATGCTCCACACAAACATCCTCCTGCCAGCAACAAAGAGGATATCCAGTCTTCCTTCGTATTGACAATATGGTTAATCGTACCAGCCAGAAAACAGCACGTTGCTATGACAAATAGAACACACAGAATCTTGTGAATTTTCATTATCATAATCTCCTTCATTAAATTCATCTATGACCATTGTACTATAATCATTTTTAAAAATACAGTTCTTGAGTTTTATGACAGATAATGATTAACCAACTCGTTTTTCCTTAAACACAAAAAAAATCTTCTTTCGAAGACTTAAGTAGTTCCTCCTTAGTGCGACACACACTAACATGACATCATAAAAAAGCCATACCCATTTTGAGTAAGCAAAAAAAAAAGCTCTCGGCTTTAATCCAAAAGCTTTATTCTAAATTAGAAAGAAACTTCTCTAAAATTGGGATTTGTCTGTTTGTTATTCCGATTCTATTTTAATTCCAAGCAACCTTTTTTTCGTTCGAATATTGTACTTCAAAGTATATGTTGCAATTCCATTAACAATTGCATCGTTGATTTCCATGATTTCTTTGGAAATATCCTCTTCATTCGCATACCAGCCCAAAAAAGTTGTTGGTTCTTCACCGAAAATCCCGCTTCCTTCACTTTTACCGAAAAGTGCATACTGTGGTGATTTTTTTCCATCAGACATTTTCTGAGAAGACACAATCTTATGACAAGTAGCAATTACACGTTCAATTGGTGATGTTATCGTGATCGTTCCTGTTACGTTCTGATTTTGTGTATTGGACTTTTGTGCAATCTCTGTTTCCATTAAGCTGTCCAGCGAAACACTCAATTTGTTTGAAAGTAACAACAACTTTTCCACTTCCGGATATCCAATTCCTTGTTCCCATTTCGAGACAGCTTGACGACTCACATCAAGAATCTCAGCCAACTCTTCCTGTGATAATTGTTTCTCTTTTCTTAGTTGTTTTAGATTTTCTGCAAAACTCATACAGATACCTCCTTTTCACAACTAATTATACGCATAGGAAATGTGAAAGCCACCAACCTAGATTTGCATTTGCGCAACATGAAGTTGCAAATTGATACAATAACGGAAATATTTGAAATTGAAATTATCAGTTTATAATGCTGATAAGTAGATTATAAAGTTTTTCTTGGGATTCTTTAAAATAGGCTGAGGAATTTGCTTTTACTTCTTCTCTATTTTCATTATAAAGGAATCCTTTGTGATTATTTTCAGTTGCAAGCATTGTGTATATTTCAGCCATCTTAGCAGGAGAAATTGAGAATTTTGATTTAATTGCATATGCCTTTTTCAGAATTGGATGAATATTGTCATATCGTGTCATATCAATTTTAACATTTGTAACTCGAATAGCCTGTATTGTAATGTCGTCATGAAGTTCACGCATATACAGTGAAAAAGTCAATAATGCTAATTTGTTTTGATAATATGTTGATGACGGACGGTATTTCAATTCTCCGTTAAGATTATCAAAATCTAGTTTAATAAACGGGAAAACACATAGCCCTTGAGAAGAAATATTGATTATCTTCCCATTTCCACTTCGCTTTAATGCATCCATAAACAATTGTGAAAGCAAAAAAGGAGCAACAACATTTGTTGCAAACTGTTTTTCCAAACCTTCTTCTTTTATGACTGGTTTTTTTACAGATAAATCAAAATCAGCAGCATTATTAATGAGTACATCTAAAGCACTGTGTTTTTTTAGATACGAACTAACAGCATCCTTTACCTGTTTCATCACTGAAAGATCTGCAATCAGATAATCCACATTAGGATTGCCTGTTTTTTCTGATATCTGTTTGCAAGATTGGATAGCAGCTTTTTCATTACGGCACAGTAAAGTCACATGAAACCCTTTTGCTGCTATCTGCATTGCTGCTTCATAACCAATACCACTGTTTCCACCAGTTATTATACACTTCTTCACTAAATACACCCTCTTACAAATTCTTATTTATCTGTGACTATGGTATCACATCAAGATACAAAATAATAGTTTCTTAGCCAACTGTCAGAAATACAAAAAGACCTGACTTATTTCTAAATCAGGTCAAAATCTTAAAAATTTATCAAAAATCACATAATTTATGGAACGAACCAGACCTCTCAAAAAGTGTCATTTTTAGTGCGCATCCTTTTTTGAGTCATTTTTATGTGTTTTGAAAAATAAAAAAAGGAAGTGCATAAAACCCTTTATTTAAAGGCTTTTTGAGCCTTTTGTGTACTTGCACATCCTTTTTAGTTTTCCTTCTGGCAGGGGTGGAGAGGATCGAACTCCCATTAACGGTTTTGGAGACCGTCGCACTACCATTGTACTACACCCCTAAGTGGTGACTCGTACGGGATTCGAACCCGTGAATGACGCCGTGAAAGGGCGCTGTGTTAAGCCGCTTCACCAACGAGCCAAATTCCATTGCTTGACTATATTACCATATCACCCATAACAATGCAAGTGTTATTTTTAAAAGTTATTCAAATATTTACACCTTTACTTCTATGCTTTATAGTATAAGTAACAAAGAGGTAACCAAAATGAAAACTTTTGAATTTAACCCTACTGAAAACAGCTGTGCTGTTGCTTATCTCCACACACCTTTAACCGAGATGGACAATTACAGAAAAGAATTTCCTGTTGTGGTTGTTTTACCTGGAGGAGGTTATGAATACTGCTCAGTTCGTGAAGGTGATCCTATTGCCTTTGAATACTTTACTGCAGGTTACAATGTCATCCTTTTAAAGCAGTACAGCTGCAAGGAAAAAGCCTCTCAATATCGCCCTCTTCTTGATGTCTACAGCACCATTCAAACAATACGTAAAAACGCAAAAGAGTGGAACTGTTCTGATAAGATTGCCGTGTGCGGATTTTCTGCAGGCGGTCATCTTGCCGCAAGCGCTGGCATCATGTGGAATAAACCTGAAGTGCTAAGTCGTTTGAATTCATGGGATACTGACCACAAACCAAACGCTATGATTTTGAGTTATCCTGTCATTTTAGCCAACGAATTTGCTCACGAAGGTTCAATTCGTTATGTCAGCGGTGCAGCACCAGGAACAGAAGAATATAAATACTGGTCAATGGATACTCATGTTACATCGGACTGCTGCCCTGCTTTCTTGTGGCATACTGTTACCGACGCAAGTGTTCCTGTTGAAAACACCCTGGCCATGTTGAATGCCCTTCAAAGAAATCATATTTCTTATGAATGCCACCTATTCCCTGAAGGGAAACATGGACTTTCCATCTGTTCGGAAGAAACCGGATCTTATGAACCCTATAATTCACGTTGGATGGACATGAGCATCCAATGGCTGAACAAACAATTCAATTTCAAAAAATAATCCTTCATAGTGAAGGATTATTTTCTTATAGATGAGCTTTGATTTTTTCAATCATTTCAGCATACTGTTCATCACTCAGATAAACCTGGCCTGGATTCATCTGGAATACAGTTGTCCACTCAAACTGATCTTTGTACTTTGGAACAAGATGAAAGTGCAGATGGCATCCACCATCTCCATATGCGCCATAATTTACTTTATCAGGATCAAACGCTGCATGAATTGCTTTAGCTGCAGTCGCAACATCTTCAAAGAAAAGATTTCTTTCTTCGTCGCTGATATCCACCAGTTCACTAACATGATCTTTATAGGCAACAATAACGCGCCCTGGATGACTTTGTTCCTTAAAGAGAATCAACTGACTCACTTTAAGATCACAGATTTTAATACCAAATTTTGCCAGAAGTTCTCCACCTTGACAATAACCACAATTCTGCGTAAATATCCTCCTGCATTCTATATTCCAATTATATCAAAGTCATCTGTATTCTGCTTTGAAAAATGATAAAATATTGATTGAGGTGATTAATTTGTTCAGCATCAAACGCATCATGGAAATGGAAGACCTTTTTGATCAGATAACTCAGATTCTTTTATCTGAAAATGTCTCATTGAGACAGCTTTATGAGATTGATGGGCAAATCAAGCAACTGGAAGCTTATTACACCAGTCCTTTATGGAAAGAAGATTTCGATGCAGATTGCAGAAAACTTCTTCCTGAAGATTTAAAGCGTGGTATCTTATCAGAAGATGGAATCTATCTGCTTTTAGAAAAATACAGTGAATTAAAAAGAGAGTTATCATCAGAATAACTCTCTTTTACTTGATCCAATCTTCTAAAAGTTTTTCGTAGATCTGAACAGTTTTATCCCACTGCTCATCTGTAAGCAGACCATCTTCATCTGCAACAGTACCAATATGTTTTCCCAGTGCTTCACCATCGACAATTGAAAAGACGATTGGAACCATAACTCCACGAGCACCTAGAACATCTTTCGCATAAACTTCCAGTTTTTCCAGATCTTCTGATTCAAGATTCTTTCCGCAGTCCACATAATAAATTGTCAAATCATGATTTTCGGCAACTTCTGCCAATACAGGAACTGCATTCAAACAATGAGAACATGTAGATCGACTGATTAGAAGAATGCCACTTCCCCCTTCTTCAAAAAGACGCAATGCCTCTTTTAAAGTCAGTTCATAAAAATGATCAGACGGTTCACTCATTGTTTCATAGCTCATCATATCATTTGAAACAAGATTCAGATCTTGAATGATATTTTTCTTTACGCCACATCCTGCACACAAAAACAGAAGACAAGCAATTAAGATGTATTTTTTCATAGTTGGTCCTCCAGATTCTAAGTATAGCACATTCAAGGACATTTCACAAAAGCTGTGCTACAATGAGTAAAATGAGGTATTTATGAAAATTATTATTTCTCCTGCTAAAAAAATGATTAATTCTAACGATGACTTTCTACCTGAAAGCATTCCTGTGTTTCTTTCTGAAACACAGTCTCTTCTAAATGAAATAAGAATTTATACAAAAGAAGAATTAAAGAATGTACTGGAATGCAATGATCAGCTTTTGAATCTCAATCATGAACGATTTCAGAACATGAACTTAAACAAAAACACATCCTGTGCTTTAATGAGTTATGTTGGTCTTCAATACCAGCACATGGGCTCACAGCTGTTTTCTTTGGAAGAAATCGATTATCTACAGAAAACACTGCGTATTCTTTCAGGTTTCTACGGAATTTTAAAACCAATGGATGGCATTGTCCCTTATCGTCTTGAAATGCAGGCAAAGCTTAAATCAACAAATTTATACAACTTCTGGGGTAGAAAACTTTATGATGAACTGGTAAAAGATGATCATCTGATTTTAAACTTGGCTTCTAAAGAATATTCCCAGTGCATTAAATCTCATCAAAAAAATGAAGTTGCAATTATTGATGTGGATTTTGTCTGTGAGCATAAAGGAAAGTTGACTACCAAAGCAACTGAAGCCAAGATGTGCAGAGGAAGCATGGTAAGATTTTGTGCAGTCCATCAAATCAAAGACATTAAAGAACTTTTCACTTTCAGTGAATATGGATACAGTTATGATCCAGAATTATCCACAGAGACAAAACTCGTGTTTAAAAAGTCCAATTTGAATCCAGCAATGAAATGATGTATCATAAACAAGAAAGACAAAGGAGATCATTCTTATGGTAAAAAAAGAAACATTACAGAAATACGCTGATCTTGCGGTACGCATTGGTGCTAATGTGCAGCCAGGACAGCTTTTGGTCATTAACGGTTCAGTGACCGACTATGAATTCATCAGAATGTGTGTTAACTCTGCTTATGCAGCAGATGCTGGTGAAGTTATCGTTAACTGGTCAGATGAACAGGTTGCTTTGGCAACTTACATGAATGCTTCAACAGAAACTCTGTGTGAAGTGCCTCAGTGGTCCATTGACAAAGTTCAGTGGACACAGGACAAAGGTGCAGCTTTCCTGCACGTTATCAGTTCAACACCTGGACTGATGAAATCAGTTGATCCCGTCAAAATGCAGAGTGCACAGATGGCTCGCATGAAAAAGACAGCTCACCTTCAGAAATACACTATGAACAACGAAGGTCAGTGGTCAATTGTTGCCCTGCCATCTGCAGGATGGGCTAAAATTGTTTTCCCAGAACTGAGTGAAGAGGATGCCATCAATAAACTAATGGATGCAATTTTGATGAGCTCACGTGTCAGCGATGACAATGATCCAGTTGAACAGTGGAAAAAACACAATCATGAAATCACTGAACATTCACGCATTCTGAATGAACATAATTTCAAGAGCCTGC
>JAZRUQ010000248.1:0-2735 GCA_045652605.1 Erysipelotrichaceae bacterium | reverse complement strand
ATGATTGATTGTAAGAATTTCATATCCTGTAGATGTGATTACAATCGTGTGTTCATAATGTGCAGCCAGACTTCCGTCTTTACTTACGACAGTCCAGTCGTCCTGCAGCACTCTAGTTTGTGGCTTTCCTGCATGAACCATAGGTTCAATAGCGAGAGTCATCCCTTCTTTTAAAAGAACTCCTCTTCCAGCTCTTCCATAATTAGGAATGGCTGGTTCTTCATGCAATTCTGTACCAATTCCATGTCCAGTATAATCAACTGGAACAGAGTACCCATGGCTTTCCACGTACTCACCAATTGCATGACAAATATCACCTAGACGATTCCCAGGTTTTGCCTGTTGTAAACCAACAAAAAGCGACTCTCTGGTAACTTTCATGAGATTTTTCGCTTCATCACTGATTTCACCAACTGCATGGGTCCAAGCCGAATCTCCATGATACCCTTTATATACGGCACCAATGTCGATTGAGATAATATCTCCATCTTTCAAACGGGTATGATTAGGAATCCCGTGCACCAGCACATCATTAATCGATGCGCAGATACTAGCCGGGAATCCTCCATAACCTAAGAATGATGGGATAGCTCCATGATCACGAATGACTTTTTCCGCAACTGCATTGAGTTCCAATGTTGTTACACCTGGACGAATTGCTTTTGCAACTGCTTCATGAGCAAGGCCTACAATCCTTCCAGCTTCACGCATTGTTTCAATTTCAATTTGCGATTTCAAAGTGATCATCTTAATCCCCCAAAGCTCTTTTTACCTGCTGCCAAACTTCATCAATTGGTAATGATGCATCAATGTTGACAACAAGATCTTTTTTCGAATAGTAATCCAGTACTGGTCTAGTATTGTTCTCATATTCATTGAGACGAACCTTTAGACTTTCAACTGTGTCATCAGCACGCTGATACAGCTGTCCACCACAGATGTCACATACTCCTTCAACTTTTGAAGGGTGTGAAATTGTATGATAGATACTGCCGCATCCTTTGCACAGTCTTCTTCCTGTAATTCGATTAACAAGCTCATCGAATGGAATAGTTAAATTTAAAACCAAATCAACAGACTTGTTTCCTGTTGCGATCTTACCAAGCTCCATCGCTTGAGGTAGAGAACGCGGGAAACCGTCCAGCAGGTACCCCGCTGAACAGTCGTCCTTATCTATTCTATCTTTAACCATTGCAACTGTCAATGAGTCTGGGACCAGTTTTCCGTCATTTATATAAGATTGTGCGGTTAAACCGAGCCCTGTTTTCTTCTTGATGTTTTCTCGGAACATATCTCCTGTCGAGATATGAGGAATCTGAAAGTGATCTCTGATTCTTTCAGACATAGTACCCTTCCCGCTACCAGCAGGACCCATAATCAAGATGTTCATTTTTTTCTCCTATCTTTGGATAAATCCACGATACTGTTTCTGTGTCAGCATTCCTTTCAGAGCGCTGAATGTTTCTGTTGCAACACCGACTACGATGATGATTCCTGTTCCACCTAATGCAGCAGACTGAGTCAAGTTTGTAAACATTGTCATCAGATACGGCAAAATAGCAATGAACAGAATGAATGCAGCACCGAGAACCGTAATACGATTCAATACCTTAGCAAGGTAAGCCTTTGTTTCTGCACCAGGGCGAATACCTGGGATATATGTTCCAGATTTCCCCAAATTCTCCGCAATCTTTTCAGGATCAACCTGAAGATTTGTATAGAAGAATGTAAATAATACAATCAGAACTGCATAAATGCACAGTCCCAGCGGCTTCTGCATATTCAGAACATTGTTGAGGAATGTGCTGAAATCGTTAGCCGGGAAGAAACTCATAATTGTAAGTGGAGCAGTCATAATCGCAGATGAGAAGATGACTGGCATTACACCTGCAGAGTTAATTTTCAAAGGCAGGTACGTAATATCGTTCTTGCCTCTGTGCATGTTGCTGGATGTATACTGGATAGGAATCTTTCTTACAGCCAGCTGCATGAAGACAACAAGCACAATAATCAGTACATACATAACAACGTACATCGCAAATGAGAGGATTCCTCCAAACATTGCTGCTGAACTGCTTGTATCAACCAGAGTACTCCATACCTGTGTGAAAGTTGCAGGCATACCAGATACGATACCGGCAAAGATAATCATTGATACACCATTACCAATACCGAACTGAGTAATTCTATCAGCCAGCCACAGCAGGAACATAGTTCCAGCTGTAAGAACTGTAGCTACATAGAAGTAGTTAGCCCAATTGCTTTCAACAAGAATACCTGTAACACCAAGAGCTCCGTTGTCATAAGCATAGATCATCGTAATCGCCTGGACAAAAGCAAGAACTACTGAGAGGTAGCGTGTAATCTTGTCCATTTTCACTCTTCCCTGCTGACCTGACTTAGACATTTCTGTCAAAGCTGGAATTACATCCATAGCCAGCAGCTGAACAATGATTGATGCAGTGATGTAAGGTCCAACCCCAAGAGCGAATACAGACAATCTTTCGAATGCTCCACCGCCCAGCAGGTTCATCATAGCCAGAATGGAATTACTTGTAATACCAACTGTCATGATATCAGTGTTGACTCTAGGCGCAGGAATTGCAGCCCCGAGTCTAAACACGAACATCATTGCAAGTGTGAACAAGATCTTCTTTCTTATATCCTTATTTCTGAATAAGCGAATACAAGTATGGATCATGTTAGATCACCTCAGCATTTCCGCCTGCTTTTTC
>JAZRUQ010000247.1:0-2531 GCA_045652605.1 Erysipelotrichaceae bacterium | reverse complement strand
AGCCAAAGTGCTCTTAAGACCTTCAGCCAGGTTGAAATGAGACATTAATACGATTTTCATTTTTTTATCCTCTTTCTTTTCGTAGTTGTATTATACAATGAATTCGCTTTCACTTCAATTGGTAATCAGTCCACATTTTGTCCAGACTGATGGTTTTTTGCATACCAGTACAGAATGATTGGGAAAAGCGAACAGAAGATGACAGACACCGGTAAATAAAGGTTTTCCGGAAGAATCCACGATGCCATGACAATCAAAAACATACCCAGACAACGCCCAATTGAAAGATAGACTTCCTTGACAATAACGCGTCCAATAATGTTTTCTTCATCAGCGTATTTCTGAATATTGTTCATGGTAACCAGTGAATACGGCGTTGAATACATCGGTGTAGCTAATGCATTGACAATACCATAATAAATAGCTCCAAAGAGATTCGGAACCAGAACCAGCACAATTGTACTGGATGAAATCAGAAATGAACCTATTCCGAAGAAAAGATACAAATTCTTTCCACGAAGTCTCTTTGAGAAGATCTGATACGATAAAATCGTAATCAGGGCAAACACAGTCAGCAATTTGCCATAAGCTCCTCCACTTCCGCCAGTCGCGTTATAAACCAATAGACCAGCCAAAGTAAGAACCAGCGCATCTCTCATTCCATACAGGAAAGTAAAGATTGCCGTAAAGCGCCATCTGCGATCATGAAGAATGTTCATGCATTTCAATACTGAAAAGCTTTTTGCGGAAGCCTTTGCATTCACCATGGGAGCTGCCACTACAATTACAACATAAATAATCAAAACAAATTTAAAGATGGTCACATACCCTTCTGTATCATTCAGGGAGTTGGAGACAATCCATGTAGACAATGCAGGAGCGATGATGTTGGCAATGTTGTTGAAAATACCAATGTTCCCCAGATATCGCGCTCTGTTTTCCGGCGCACTGACAATCTGATGCAATGATGTCACACTAAGCCAGAAGAACCCTTCACCGATCCCTACAAGCAAGGCAACCACATACACAAGAGATGGCATGGTTGCAAAGCTTTCATTCATCATCAATACATAAATCAGTGACATCATTGTCACTACAACCCCTGTTGATAAAGGAAGCGCAAAACTGACGCGCTGTGCCCACTTACCCGCTAAGGTAAAAAAGAACGGAAACTGTGCAATGCGGACGATACAGTAAATCGTCATCACCACAAGTGATCCCGTATAAGCATAAAGATAAACATTCACAAAAACAGCAGACATGGTGTTGGCCATTGCCCACAGACTTGTAATCAAAATCATCAGCATTTCATTTCTGCTCATGTATTTATCCCCCAAAAAATTCATTCTTCATAAAATCATTCAGCGCATGCGCTACTGATTCTACAACTTTTGATGCTTTGTTTTTTACAGCTTCTTCGCTGTGATCCATGCAATAACTGAATGATGTTACTTCAAACATGTTCACATCATTGTCAGAATCCCCAACAACTCCAACATCATCAATATGCAGACCATGATATTCCATCAGCCTCAATATTCCACTGGCTTTTGTGCAGCCTTTTGGAGTGATGTTGATCAAATCAATGTCTGAGCTGACAATTTCAACCTGCGAAGAGAATCTGTCTCTTAACTTCTGTTTGACAAGTTCCATTCTTTCAGGTTCCACAAACACCGCAATGCTGATGGGTCTTTCTTCAGAGAAATCCTCAGGTACAGGATGTTCACTGAATTTGAACATACTTGGAGTATGCAGTGGATTTTCAAAGCCAAACGGATAAGCATCTCTATCTTCACAATAGGATGCTTTTTCCGTATGCAAGATCACTGTCGCTGACAGAGAATCCTTGATTACAGCCTGTTTCAACAGTGAATAGAACCCATAATCCAGATAGGACATTTCAACCTTTCCATCCACAACCAATGCTGTACCATTGCCACCGATATAATCAGGAGTAAATCCCAGCATTTCAGAAATGACAGGAAGATATTGATGTCCCCTTGCAGAAGCAATCGCAAACAGATTCCCGTTTGCGATGTACTTCTGAATAATATTTCTGTTTTCTTCACTGACGCCTGCTGAATAGTCATTGCCGATTTTCAGCAATGTTCCATCCAAATCAGAAACAAACAGCTTTTTCATTTTTATTTAATTGCTTCTCTAACGTGACCCTTAGCAGCTTCCAGTTTCTGAGCAGCTGTTTCCATGTCAGTACCAGTCAGAATCATTGTAACAGCCAGTTTAACACGACCGTTTGCAGCAACACGTGCAGCACTTGCTTCTTCACGTGAGCATCCTGTAGCTTCCATGATGATGTTTTCAGCACGAGTAACGAGCTTTTCATTTGTCTGCTGAACATCAACCATCAGGTTCTGGTAAACTTTACCATTGCGAATCATTGATGCAGTTGAAATCATGTTCAGAATCATCTTCTGAGAAGTACCTGATTTCAGACGTGTGGAACCAGTAACAACTTCTGGCCCATTTACAGGTTCAATCGCCAGCTGAGCAGCTGCACCAACTTTTGAACC
>JAZRUQ010000246.1:0-2335 GCA_045652605.1 Erysipelotrichaceae bacterium | reverse complement strand
CTCAACTCCTTGGCTCACAGACCGACATGGCTACGATCCGACTTGGTACCTCCTGATGTGTTTTTTCAGCCAGATTCCAATCAATGCTGCACAGATCATCCCTGAAGCATCCAGAAGACAGTCTGTCAGCTGGGCTGCTCTTCCTGGGGTGAAATATTGAAGTGTTTCATCACACACAGGAACAAGAATGCAGAATAATGCAAAGCGTCCAACTGTAAAATCTTCATCCAGTGCATACAGAATACTTCCTCCAAAGAGAAAATATTCACTGAAATGAGCTGCCTTTCGTACAAGATGGTGAAGAACATCTTTATCAACAAATGAAAAGAAATTCAGTATCCACTCAACGATTGGAAGGCTGACAGCATTTGATTCACTGCTGTTTAATCCGGATTGTGTGAAAATAAAAAGTCCAATCAGAATTGCAGGAATCCAGCGAAATCGTTTATTGTATGGTTTCATAAAAGTATTATACATTAGAAATTAAATAGATTGAAAGCAGAACTCTTTTGATTTTTATGAAACAATTGTTATAATAATGCTCGGAGGTTTTTGTTATGGTTAAAATCATTAAGGATTACGGAATTGTCCTGCTAGGTACATTTATTATGGCTGTTGCAGTTAAAGTGTTTATCTTGCCATTTAATGTTTTATCTGGTGGAGTTGCTGGTATTGCAGTTGCATTGGAACCTATTTTTCATCTTGATCCTGACTTTGTAATCAATGTTTTGGTGTTAAGTATGTTTATTTTGGGTACAGTTGTACTTGGAAAAGATTTTGCGATGAAAACCTTTCTTAGTTCGATTGTATATCCTGTTTATCTGCCTTTAATTGATCCTTTTGTACCTGTTCTTGATTTGGATCCAATGATTGCTTCGATTTATGGTGGTATTGTTGCTGGAGTCGGTATCGGTATGGTTATCCGTACAGGTTCAAGTACTGGAGGAATGGATATTCCGCCACTGATCATCAACAAGTTTTTCCATGTGGATGTGGCGACATGTGTCCTAGTGATTGATGCATTGACTGTTTTGCTTGGTTTGTTTACCTATGGTCTTGAAGCGGTATTGATTGGTTTGTTTTCTGTAGCTTCAAGTTCCTATGTCATCAATATGATTTTGACATTTGGTGCTCAGTCATGTAAGAGTGTTCAGATTATTTCAGAGCAGTATGTCCAGATTATGGAACTTGTGCATGCTGAACTGGATCGTGGTTCAACATTATTGGATGCAACAGGGGGATATACTGGTGAAAAACGCAAAGTGCTTCTTGTGGTTATTGACAACAAGCAGTATAATCGTCTGATTCGTCTAATCAATGAAGTTGATCCAAAAGCTTTTGTCATTACAACAGATACAAAGTCGGTTCATGGTGAAGGATTTGCATTGGAATTTAAAGTTTAAAGATTAAAACATAGGGATTTAATTGATGGGGTTTACAGGATTTTCATCTTTTGAATCCCTTTTTGTATGATATTAAGTGTGTTATAATTACTGTGATTGGAAGTGAGAAAGTATGTTAGAACTGAAAAATGTTTCTAAAACTTATAAAAACGGAGTCAATGCTCTGCACGATATCAACCTGAGAATTGAACAGGGAGAATTTGTATATATTATTGGACCAACAGGTTCTGGAAAAAGTACACTGATTAAACTTCTGCATAGTGAAGAAGTTCCTACAAAAGGTGTAGTGGATGTACTTGGGATTAACGTAGGAAAACTGCGTCATTCAAAAGTCCCGAAGTATCGCAGAAACATTGGTGTTGTTTTCCAAGATTTCAGACTTCTGGAAAGAAAGACAGTATTTGAAAATATTGCCTTTGCAATGGAAGTGCTCAATGAACCATCTAGAGTGATTCGCAAGCGTGTACGTCAGGTGATGAATCTGGTAGGTCTTGATGATAAGGGAAGTGCATTCCCATCAGAACTTTCGGGAGGTCAGCAGCAGCGTGTAGCAATTGCCCGTGCAATTGCCAACAAGCCAAAGATTCTGATTGCGGATGAACCGACTGGAAATCTGGACCCAGGCAAGTCAGATGAAATCATGACACTTCTGGAAAAAATCAATCGTGAAGAAGGAACAACCATTCTGATGGTGACTCATGATACGGTTTTAGTAAACAAGCATCGTAAGCGTACATTGGTTCTGGAAGCAGGTTATCTTGTAGCAGATATGGTTGAAGGAGGTTATTTCAGCCATGAGTAAGTTTTTTAGAAGAATAGGACGTTATTTCAGAGAAGGGTTCTGGGGAGTTGTCCGTCATTTTGCAATGGCAATCTCAAGTGCTTCAGCTGTAACCATTACGTTGACTTTAATCAGTATTTTTCTGATGTTT
>JAZRUQ010000245.1:0-3289 GCA_045652605.1 Erysipelotrichaceae bacterium | reverse complement strand
CAGAATCAGCATCAATGAACTCAACAATACACCAGACAGTGAAATCCAGAATGTTGAACCGAAAATCAATCCTCGAAGCAGATTCCCAATCATGACACGCATCATATTGACAATGAACATCTCTTTGATTCCAAACAGTTCAATGGTAATCAATGCAATAATATTAGCCAGACCGAATCGAATGCCATAAGGAAACACAGGCAGATAAGTCGACTCCAGAATATTGATGGTAATTGCCATTGCAGAAAGCATGGTGAGATAAACAAGGCGTCTTGTCTTATTTCTACCCATTCTTATTCCTCCGCATTGTATACGACAATAATCTGATTTGGAATGCAGGCAATTCCAATGGATGCAAAAATATCATCTTTATGTACCCATCCCATGCCCACACAGATCTGGTTAGGACATTCAACATCATGAACTCTGAATGAACCATCCTTCACTTCAAGATGCATGTGACCATAGTCACCATCAAAATCATAGGTTGCATCTTTGTTGACATCAAAGTAAAACAGCACCTTGTTGTTATGGACAACCATTCCAAATTCTTCTTTTGGTTTATTCAATGATTCATAGACTTTGAATCCGCCAAACAATGCAGCTGCAAGCAGAATCATACCAAGAATCACAATCAAATCTTTTTTCTTCATTTTTAATCTCCTGAATCACTTTACAGTGAACTATGCTGAAATATTATACCTGTTCCATGTGAAGAATGCACGAAGTTTTTTAGTTTTCTTTCTTTTTTGAAAGCATCATGTCCAGAATCATTTCATCCAGCATAACGCTTCCTTCTTTACCCAGGCGGGCAAGATTAGAAATACTTCCTTCCACATGATGTTCCACAACACCTTCTGTTGGCTGAACCACCAGATGATTCATCGCAAGAGAACTTGCCAGAAATGCTGCATGTGTACAGCTGGCAACTTTCAATGCACAGTCTGCCTTAGCACCATCACACAGCATCCCCGTAACATTGCCAATCATGTTATGAACGGCATACTCCATCTGTTCAACACTTCCGCCCTTCAGCCAGGTCAAAGCAACAGCAGAACCAATGCCGGCAACTGTAGCACCGCATAATGCAGAAAGCTTGCCTAACTTGGATTTGATGTAAATAGTCACAAGACTTGAAAGCAAGACGGCACGGAACTGTTTATCTTTGGATTTCATCAGTTCTGCAGCTTTTGAAACAGGGAGCGATGAGGCAATCCCCTGATTCCCGCTTCCTGAGTTGGATACTGCCGGAAGCGGACATCCTGCCATACGGCCATCACATGCAGCTGCTGTATAGCTTACACATTGATTGACAAGGTCTGCTCCAATTTCATTGGAGCTCATTTGATGCTGCATGATTTTTCCAACCTGAAGGCCATAATTATTGACTAGTCCTGCTTCAGCAATGCGTCCATTCAAAAGAATAGATTTGTAAATGACTGAAAAATCAGGATCATGGCCATCTGCATTTATCGCAAAATCAACAACTTCTCTGAAAGTCAGATTCTCACTGATTTCTTCGTAAC
The DNA here is from genome assembly GCA_045652605.1 of Erysipelotrichaceae bacterium. Classification (GTDB taxonomy): domain Bacteria; phylum Bacillota_I; class Bacilli_A; order Erysipelotrichales; family Erysipelotrichaceae; genus RGIG1896. Next base: position 1,763 of record JAZRUQ010000245.1, on the reverse strand, counting down.
TTATAGTTTTGACTTCTTCAATGTCATTGTTTAAAACTGCAGCACCATCAATTTCCAATGTAATGCAGTGATTGTGCATTTTTGCAATAACACCTCGAATCCTATGTTTTTCTGTTTCAGTAATGACTTCAATGTAGACTTTTTCCTTTGTATCCGCAACATCCACTTTAATCAGTCCAGAAGAGGCCAGAATCATTGCCTTTTCGATCTGTTCAGGAGTAACTTTCTCCAAAAGATTCAATGATGCAGATGGATCTGCAATCACAAGACCAATGGCCGCTGCAACATCCACCCCTTTGGGATTCATGTTAGGAATGCATGCTGACATTGCATTTTTAATAATATTAACAGAACAGTTCACTTGAACTGAACGGATTTCTTCTGTTACTTTTTCTCCAACATATGCTGCACACAGAGCAATCGCACCTGGCTCTGTACAACCTGTTGCAAGTTTCATTTCCTGATTTAATACTTTTTTTATCCATGCATTTTTCATATTCATAACCTCCTGTGCATTATACCACAGAAACCAAATGACATTCTTTTATTTTCTTTTTGACTGAATCAACCCCATTAACCATAATTGCAATCTTGATGGCATACAGGAACTGATAAAAACAATCAGTTGATTCAAAACCCCAGGAATAACTGTACATTTCCCCTTCTTTAAACCTTTCATTGCACATTTCACCGCATAATCTGGTGTAACCATCACTAATTTCTGCATCCAGGTGTGTTTTAACTGAGCTCGCTTAGAAAAATCTGTTTCCATCGGCCCACAGCATAATGCACAAACCTTAATCCCTTTAGATTTTAATTCAATGGACAAAGCCTGACTGAAAGAAAGGACATATGCCTTGGTTGCATAGTAGACACTCATCCATGGACCTGGCTGAAAAGAAGCAGTTGACGCTACATTGATGATTTCCTTAACTGATTCTGCATGATCACAAACCACAAGATGGGCCAATTTCATTAATGCATCCATGTTGACTTGATGCATTTGGATCATATGATTTACATCGGATGCAGAAAACAGACCAAAGCTTCCAAACCCTGCATTGCAGATCAAACGTTCAATTTCAAAGTTATTTAAAAACTTGCAAAACTCACTAAAGCTTTCATTCTGCGTAAAATCACAGACACAGACTTCAATCTGAACTGAGTGTTCTTTCAACAATTGTGCTTTCAATGCATCTAATTGTTCAAAAGATCTTCCTTGAAGCAATAAATTGCACCCTGTTGATGCATACAGCCTAGAGAAAGCATTGCCCAAGCCTCCTGTTGCCCCTGTAATCAATGTCCATTTCATTTTCATCACCTTTTTTATTGTATCTTTCAAACCATATAAAAACCAGTCCTGCTTCATTCTTTTTAAAACATGTGCTACACTGAAATCAGGTGATAACTATGATCGTAACTCGTCAACAAATGATTCAATGCGAACTTAATTCCAACCTCAGTGAAGATGAATTGATGGAAATGGCAGGTCGTCAATGTGCCTATGCATTGATGAATGAAATTCGCAAAGAAGATCAGATTCTGATTCTCTGCGGCAAGGGTAACAATGGCGGAGATGGTTTTGTGATTGGACGTATTCTGATGCAGAATCATTATCAGGTTCAAATTTATCTTACCGAAAACACCATTGCATCGGATACAGCACGTATGATGGCCGATCAGCTAAGTCCGGATGCCTTTGTGGATGAGGACATACTGAACATCATCGATCATAGTGATGTGATCGTGGACTGTGTCTATGG
>JAZRUQ010000244.1:0-15375 GCA_045652605.1 Erysipelotrichaceae bacterium | reverse complement strand
TTTTCACGTTCTACAAAATCATGATAAGCAGCCAGTTTAGTGCGAGTTGTCATACGACGGATACCAGATCCAATAGATTCTTCAGATACAATCTTGAACACTCCGATTTCCTGAGTGTTAGCTACATGAGTACCGCCACAGAATTCTTTTGAAACATCACCCATTGATACAACGCGAACTGAATCGCCATATTTTTCATCAAACAGAGCAATTGCACCAGTGTTCTTCGCTTCTTCAATTGAGAGAACTTCAGTTACAACTGGATTGTTTGACATGATCATCTGATTTACTCGTTCTTCAATCTGATGAAGCTGTTCTTCAGTAACCTTTTCAAAATGTGTGAAGTCAAAACGTCCATATTCATCACCTGCATATGAACCTGCCTGGTGAATGTGATCACCAATGATTTCACGCAGTGCACTCTGCAAAAGGTGCAATGATGAGTGGTTAGCCATGATACGTACACGACGAGCTGAATCAATAGCACCAGAAATCTGATCACCTTCAGCAACAGTTCCCTCTGTCACCTTGATGTGATGCAGATGCTGCTTATGAGGTGCTTTCTTTACATCAACAACCTCAGCCTTGAAGCTATCATTTGACAGAACACCAGTATCAGCAATCTGTCCACCGCTTTCAGCATAGAAAGCAGTCTGTGACAGGATAATGTCACCTTCATCTTCAATGGATGCAACACGCACACCATTTTTGAAGCATGCCAGAACTTTCGCATCCATTGTGTGTGCTGAATAGCCCAGGAAATCTGAATTTTCTTCAAATTCCATCAAATCAGCAGACTGTGAACTCATAGACTGTTCATCATCACGTGCAGCACGAGCACGTTCTCTCTGCTTCTGCATTTCTGCATTAAAGCCATCCATATCTACTGTGAAACCACGTTCTTCTGCAATTTCAGCTGTAAGTTCTTTAGGGAAACCATATGTATCATACAGTTTAAACATAACAGCACCATCCAGAACCTTGTTTTCAGCTTCTTCCAGCGCGTTCATCAGCAGTTTTTCACCATTTGCCAGCGTTGAATGGAATGTATCTTCTTCATTTTTCACCAGACGGGAAATCAGAGCTACTTTTTCAGTTACATATGGATAGAAATCCTTCATGTTTTCAGCAACGATTTCAACCAGTTTGTACATGAATGCACCTTCAATGTTCAGCTTGATACCATAACGTACAGCACGGCGCAGTACACGACGCAGCACATAACCACGGCCTTCATTCGAGAAGTTTGCACCATCAGCCAGCGCAAATGTTACTGTACGGATATGGTCAGCGATAACACGGTAAGCCATCTTGTATTCTCCGCCATAAGGATGCTTAGCCATCTTTTCAGTAGCACGGATAACAGGCAAAAACAAATCTGTATCAAAGTTTGTTTCTCCACCCTGAATCAGACATGTCAGACGTTCAAGTCCCATACCAGTATCGATGTTTTTCTGTGGCAGTTCCTTATAGTCTTTGCGATCCAGTTCACCAGGACGACAGTCATACTGAGAGAATACAACGTTCCATACTTCGATGTAACGATCATTTTCAAGTTCTTCAAAGAAAGCACGTTCTCCTAAGCCTTCTGGATCATATTCAGGTCCACGGTCATAGAAAATTTCACTATCTGGTCCACCAGGTCCTTCACCGATTTCCCAGAAGTTATTTGGTGTCTTCAGAATGTGAGTTGGATCAATGCCGCACTTGTTGACCCAAGTGTTGTATGCCACTTCATCATCTGGATACACAGTTACATACATGCGATTCTTGTCAAAGCCAATCCATTCAGGGCTAGTCAAGAATTCCCATGCATACTGCAGAGCTTCTTCCTTGAAATAATCACCAATTGAGAAGTTTCCCAGCATTTCAAAGAATGTATGGTGACGAGCTGTCTTCCCTACATTTTCAATGTCATTTGTACGAATACTCTTCTGAGCATTGCAGATACGGTTGCAGCGTGGCTTTTCTGAACCATCAAAGTATTTTTTCAGTGCAGCAACACCAGCATTGATCCAAAGCAGAGTTGGGTCATTGTGTGGTACAAGTGATGCACCTGGCTCAATCATATGCCCCTTTGATGCAAAGTAATCCAGAAACATCTGACGAACCTGATTTCCTGTAAGATTCTTCATTTTTCTTCCTCCTAACAAAAAAAGTTCCTTCAAAAACTGAAGGAACGTAAGTTTACGCGGTACCATCCATCTTCATATCTTTCGATATGCACCTTAATTCTCTTCTTAACGCGAAGTCACGGTGAGGATTAGTCACTCTATGGCAGCAGCTTCATTGAACAACCATCAGGATTTTCACCAGCCATCCTGTCTCTAAAAAGCATCATTCAACTACTCATCAGCCATTACGATTTACCAGATGATTATAGCATATTTTACAATGAAATCAAGATAAGAAAAAATCCCTTTGCAGGGATTAAAATAAATCAAGAAAGATAGAAAACAGACAACGGCGAATAATCTTGTCCAGTGCAATCATATTCAGAAATAAAAGTCCCCATGATAATCCTTTAAAATAAGAATCATCACGTTTTGGTGCAGGCAGGTAATCTCTAAGATCTCCTTCAAACAGAATTTTATCCTGATAACGAAGATACAGATCATCAGGAAGATAACGGCATGCATCTTCAGAAAGATTCAGATCAATCATTTTTAATATTGCCGCTACAAATTCAACACAGCTGTAAGACTTATAGACATTCATTCCACCCTTAAATGGATGAGTAATCACAGAAAGGAAATTATACATATACTCCTTATCACTTTCAATTTCATGAACACGATTGCAGACCTTGCTGTATTCTTCTTCAGTCAACGGAATTTCAACAATACATGCTGGAATATGAACCGTATCGCCATTGGTGTATCTGTCTTTAGTTTCTTTGACCATCTTGCCTAAAAGAAGACCATGCTGCTCTGGACGGGCAAAAGCATAAAGCTCCATTAATTCCTTGTCCAGAGCCAATGCACAATGATTGTAATATTTGACACGACCAAAACGACGCACCAATGATGCAACTTTTGTCTGTGTTCTTGTCAATAAAACATAAATTGCCTTTGACTTCTCCATTGTCCATATCCCCTTTTCAACTTTCAAAGTATAGAATGAACAAAAAAGATTTTCAACAGATAAATTATGAAGATTTTTTCACAAAAATCAAATACTGAACCGATACAGCTAATACAGGCGCAAAAAGAACACCAATCACCCCAAACACAGAACCAAAGAAAAGAATACTCATGAACATAATCCATGGTTTCAAATTCATCATTTTTCCATAAAGGATAGGTTGAATACAATTGGATTCAATCTGCTGAAATTCAAATAAACAAACAATAAAGCCAATACGAAGCTTACCATAATTCAAAAGATCAACAAGAAAAACAAAAATCAACGCAAGTGTAGGTCCAAAATACGGAAAGATGTTCATCAATGCCACAAACCACGCTAGCGCTATAAATGAATCGACACGAAAAATCCACAAAAGAACACATTGCCCCACAAACAGAAAACTGATATCAAGCAGCATTGCTTTTGAATATTGATAGATAAAGTCTTTCAGACAATCATATTTCAGAAACAGATTATTAAAGTATTTATATTTAGTTCCTTGTCGTCTCAGACTTGAAAATTCAAGAGACAGGAAAAAAGCCAGTACATACGCCAGGATTCCATCTTTTATCTGTTGCAGAAATGGGATAACACCCGACATTGCCTTTTCGATTTGAAATGTCATTTCAGATTCATTGGTGTTGATGGCCTTGATTTTCTGAAACAACTGCATGATAGAATCCCACTGCTTCGTCACTAAAGGTGTCAGCAGCAGCACAGAGAAAACCAAGACAATCGCTAACCCTCCATAAACAAGCAGACATTGAACCATACGATAAGAAAAAGGAATTTTATCAATCAAAGGTTCAAACACAAGTACGAAACAAAGTGAAAGAAGACTTATTTTTAAAAACGAAAGTATATTTTCAAATACCCAGTATACGTTCAACTCTTTCAACAAATAGACTGATACAAGTGCACAACTGAGTGTAAGAAGGATCAAAACAAGAATTTTTATATTCTTCATGAAAAGAAATAACCCTTTTCAGGGTTATTCAGTCAATTCTTGCATTTTACGCATGACTTTCTTTCTGGTACGACATGCCTTATAGCAGACATTATCCAGTTCATCTTCATATTGATGAGCTAACATCATACCAAAAACCATGCCTGTCATGATTCCTAGAAAACACTGTTTCAAACTGATCACTCCTTACAGTGATAGTATGTCTGAATTACAGTGGAAATATACGTTCATTGTTCATTTTCATCATACGTAGTTTCAAAGTTGTATGACGCAGCTGTTTTTCTTCTTTTAAAACGGCTTTTACAAACAATTCTTTATTGCCTAAAAGAACCAGAGATTTTTTAGCACGAGATACCGCAGTGTAAATCAGACGTCTTTGCAGCATGAATGTTGCTTCATTGACGATTGGAAGGATCACAATCGGATATTCTGATCCTTGAGATTTATGCACAGAGATACAATAGGCATGAGTAATATTGGTTAAGTTTTCAGATGTATATTCCGCAAAAACACCATCATAATCAACAATTAATCGAGACTGACTTTTAAAATCTTCACTGGCTGGTATCACCTCCACCAGCAAACCAATATCTCCATTGTAAACGCCATCATCCACCTGATTTTTCAGCTGGAGAATCTTATCATTTTCTCTGAAGATACGATGTCCTGACTTCCATTCTTTCAAGGAAGGATCATGAGGATTAAAGCATTCCTGAAGCGCAGCATTCAGACGGTCAATACCCGCAACACCAGAATATTTGCACGCCAGCAGCTGAATATCACTTAAATTGTATCCTTTATCCAGAGCTGATTGAACAATTCTGATGCACAGGTCTTTAACATCATATTGACTGCATTCAAAAAAAGCAACATCGCCACTGAACTTCAGGGCATCCACATCACGCTTTTGAATCGCATGGGCAAGAGCCGTAACATCTGAACCCTCTTTCTGTCTGAAAATGGTCTTTAAACGGGTAACAGGAAACAGTTCACTGTCAATCAGATCCTTCAAGACACATCCAGGCCCTACTGAAGGCAGCTGGTCTTCATCACCAATAATGACAATTTTCTTTACATTTGAACTTGCCTTGCACAATGCCGCAAACAGATACGCATCCACCATGGAAAACTCATCAATGATCAGACAATCCACATTCAAAGGATTTTCTTCATTCATTCCGAAGGTATTGGATTCCAGATCCCATTTTAACAGCGAATGAATCGTCTGACATTCAACATTTGTCAATTCTGCAAGACGTTTTGCAGCACGGCCTGTTGGAGCACAGCAGGCAATCTGATGATTCGGATAAAGTTCACGAAACAGGTTGACCATTCCACGCACAACCGTAGTTTTCCCAGTTCCAGGACCACCCGTTAAAATGGATAAGTCATAGTCAAGAAAACTGTTGATCGCATCAATCTGCTTCTGATCATATTCAATGGCCAAACTTGTCTGAAACAACGTCAGTTCATTTAAATACTCATTCAGATCATAAGGTTCCATAGGAATCAGTGGAAAAGTTGATGAAAACAATGCAATTGCCTTTTCTGCATTAATTTGTGAATGATGATAGATTCTACCCTCTTCATGTTCTAAAAGTCCTCGTGAAAGTGCCGAAAACAGAATCTCATCAAAATCTTCAACGACAAAACCCAAACGCTTTTCAAGTGCTGGTTTAACCTGTTCATATTCAACATAGCTGTCTCCTGTAGACATGCACATTTCCATCACTACAGAAATCAGACAAGCTTCAATTCGTACTGGATTCTGTTCAGAAAAACCAAGTGACATGGCAAGTTTATCAGCTGTGACAAAACCTATACCATCCACATCATCAATCATTCGATATGGATTTTCAGTAATCACACTTAGTGCTTTTTCACCATAAATACGATCAAGACGCATAATATTACGGATACCAAGTCCATGACTTGATAGGAATGCAACTGTTTTCTCCAATTGATTTTCAGAAGCAGCAATTCCTGAAAGAATTGACTTCTTTTTCTTCTCAGTCATCTTTGGAACAAGATCTAGTACACTGGCATCCTGTTTAATCTGATCAATCAAAGTTTCACCTAAAACATTGAACATTGTCTGCGCAAATTTTTTGCCAACTCCAGGAAACAGAGGACCAGAGAGAAAACGCACCAGTGAATCTTCATCACTTGCAAGCACTCGTTCCATTCTTTCTGTTTTAAACTGCATGCCATATTTAGGATGTTCAATATATTCGCCATAACAACGATACAGCAGATCTTTTTCAGGCATCGGATAATAACCAGTTACAATCATCGTACGCTCTTCAAGCTCATAAAGAGAAAAGCGCCCAACAGAAAAAGAGGTTGCTTCAGAACGAAAGATCATCGACACAAAACGGCAGACAATCGAATCAGACATAGAAGCACCCCCTTCTTATACAATATAAAATGTTAAAACAATAGATATAAAATTATTTAAAAAGTGCAGCAGAACACACGAAAAAAACGAATTGGTCTTATCATATACCCTGCACATGAAACTGCCCAGCAGACCATAACTGAAGATGAACAATAGATCCATGAAATTGCCTGTGAACAAAGATTGATAAACATGCAGAAAACCAAAGGCAAACGATGAAAGCAGCAAGCCAAGAACATGCTGATTCTTTCGAAACGGCGCATAAAGCGAACCACGAAACACCAGTTCTTCTACAATAGGTGCAAACACCAGTGCAGCAAACATCACTTTTAACGGCTGTTGAGCATAAAGCTCTATAATGGATGACTGATTTCCTGATTGTTCAAGACTGAAAACAAGCACAAGAATCAGATTCACCGTAATAGATGAAACCATCATCAACCCATAATTTTTCAGAATATGAATCAGATTCTTTAATGGATTTTGAAAAAACAGATAAAATTCACGTCTGAACCATGGCCAGACAACAGAAATCATGACCACAGGAAACGCAAGATAAAATCCCCATTCAACAACATTGAGCACATACACAATCAGATTCGTATCAAACAATTTGATTAAACCTGTTTCAATCAAAGGAAACAAAAACAGATAAATACCGCAGTAAAAAAGCAATAATGTTTTTGACTGCTGTTTAGACATTTCTTGCCTCTTTCAATTTGACTTCAATATTTTCATTCATATCTTTTCCAGATGCAAACACCTGTTCAATCACACCACCGCCAAGACAGATATCTCCATCATAGAAAACAGCTTCCTGACCACATGTTACTGCAGCTACTTTCTGAGGATAAGTTACCAGAACCTTATCTTCAGACAATTTCTTTAAATGCACAGGATTATCTTTCTGACGATATCTGAACTTTGCCATACAGTCTTTTTCTTCATCGATATCATACAGCCAGTTCACACCATCTACGATACAAGAATCAGAATACAGAAGATCATCACAGCTCTGTGGAGCAACATACAATTCATTGGTTGTAACGTTCTTTCCAACGACAAACCATGGACCTCCTGGCCCTCCAATGTCAAGACCTTTACGTTGGCCAATTGTATAGTACAGAACACCTTCATGCTGTTTAAGAACTTTTCCGGTTGTCACATCAACTACATTCCCTGATTTTGCAGGAAGGTAGTTTTTCAGGAATTCACGGAAATCACGTTCACCAATAAAACAGATACCCGTAGAGTCTTTTTTATCGGCAATTGGAAGATTCAGTTCATGTGCAATTCTTCGTACTTCCGGTTTAGTTACTTCTCCCAATGGGAACATTGTATGTGACAAAGCTTCCTTTGAAATCTGACACAGGAAATAACTCTGATCTTTATTCAAGTCTTTTGCCTTCAGCATCACAGATTGATTATCAGAATGTTCAACACGTGCATAATGCCCTGTCGCAACCCAGTCAAAGCCATTCGCTTTCGCAAAGTCCATAAAGCTTGAAAATTTAATATATTTGTTGCACAGGATATCAGGATTAGGAGTTCTTCCTTTTTTGTATTCATCAATAAAGCTGGAGAATACGTAATCCCAGTATTCTTTAATAAAATCGATACGGAGAAGCGGCAGATTCAGTGCATCCGCTACTTTCTTGGCATCGTTATAATCCATTTCCTGAGGACAGACATCATTGTTTAATGTTGGATTGCCCAAAGTATCATTGTTGGCAGCACTATCCCAGTTGCGCATGAAACAGCAGGTAACATCATGCCCCTGTTCCTTTAAAAGATGAGCAGCAATCGCAGAATCGACGCCACCAGATAAACCAACTAAAATTTTCATTATACGCACCCCTTTCTAGAGATAAAAAAGCACATGCGTGCTTTTTTAATGCAGTTCTTCACGGCATTTTCCGCAGCCGTTGTAGTTAGGACAGTTCAGATTGCAGGCAGAAAGTGCAAGTCTGCGAAGTTCAGCAGGCACAAAAGCATCAATCTCTTCCTGATCATATCCAATCTGGAAAACACGTTCATTCAAAATAATCGGACGCTTTAAAACTGATGGATTTTTCTGAATGAAATCAACCAGCTGATTAACACTCATATCATCCAAATCTACATTAAGCTCCTGCATAATCTTAGAACGTTTTGAAATCAAATCTTCTGTACCATTTTCACAACGTGAAAGAAGATGCTTGATTTCAACAGGATTTAAAATCGTTTTAAAAATATTCTTTTCTAAATAATTCAAATTTCTTTCTTTCAGCCATGCTTTTACCTTACGGCAAGAAGCACAACCTGGAGATGTATAAACTACGATCATGATTATCACCTTTATTAGTATATCATTCTTTGAATGAAAGTCAAAGACGTCAACAACTGAAAATCTTCTTGATTCATTTCGTAAAACATGGTTAAATGTACTCAAAGCTAAGAGAAAGAAAAAGTATTTGTCTGAAACTGAAATCAGAGATGCAGTGGCTGGTGAAAACTGTACAGATCATGCAAAGAAGTGGGCCTTTTGAGCAGGCTGGGCACAAGTTCAGCACGGCGAAAACCGTTATCCCCTCAAGTGATTCAGCAATGCTGAATAAATCGGGTGGTACCACGCAAATCAGCGTCCCAGAATGGGACGTTTTTCTTTTTCTAAAGGGAGGATAAATTTATGAAAAGAATGCTTAGTGGCATTAAACCAACAGGTCAGCTGACTTTAGGAAACTACATTGGAGCATTAAAGAACTTTGTTGCTTATCAGGATGAATATGAAATGATCGCATTCATCGCCAACCTGCATACAATCACAGTATATCAGGATCCCCAGGAACTGAAAAAGAACCTGAAAGATGCGGTTGCATTGTATCTGGCATGCGGACTTGATCCTAACAAAGCAACAATCTTCCTGCAGACTGATGTGCTGGAACATGCGCAGCTGGGATTTATCATGTCATGCATGACTTATATGGGTGAACTAAACCGTATGACACAGTTCAAAGACAAGCAGGCAAAAGGTGAAACAAATCTGACTGCAGGTCTTTACACTTACCCTACACTGATGAGTGCTGATATCCTGATGTATGATGCAGACTTTGTACCAGTTGGCGAAGACCAGAAACAGCACGTAGAACTGTGCCGTGATACTGCAATCCGATTCAACCACAAATATGGCGATACATTCAAAGTACCTGAACCACTGGTGCCAAAGGTTGGTGCACGTATCATGTCTTTGAGTGATCCTACAAAGAAAATGTCAAAATCAGACCATGGGGACAAAGGTTGCATTTACCTGCTGGACGATTTGAATGTTGCACGCAAGAAAATCATGTCAGCTGTAACAGACTCTTTGGCGCATGTTGCCTTTGATCCTGTGAATCAACCTGGTATTTCAAACCTGCTGCAGATTCATTCCAGCTTAAGTGGTGTTCCAATTACAGACTTAGTTGCACAATATGAAAACTGCGGTTATGGTGAATTCAAAAAAGCAGTAGCTGATGTTGTATGCGCTGAACTCGAAAAGATTCAGACACGTTACAAAGAAGTTCTTGCCTCAGGACAGATTGAAGCTGTACTGGAAGATGGCGCAAGCAAAGCACGACGTATCGCATCTAGAAAACTGAATAAAGTTCAAAGAAAGATGGGTATTGAAATCCGCAAACGTTAAGAAGGAGAATCCTCAATTTGAGGATTCCCCTTCTTTTTTTTCTTTTCTTTTCTGCAGCTGTTCATGATGTCTCATCAAATCTTTTTGATACTGAACTCCCATTTCATATTCAAAGGCAAGTTCAGTATCATTGAACTTATCAGAAATATCCTTCAGCTGTTTATGTGTCAGATTTTTTCTTTCCATATTTTCACCTCAGTGATAGTATGGTCCAAAAAAGAAGATCTTAAAAAAGATCTTCTTCCTGTTTCTTAAATGTTAATGTCACTGTCTCAATTTCATCAAGACATTTTTCAATCAGAGGCTCAAAATCGAAGTGGCTTTCCATTTCAATAGCGCGCTTGATTGTAGGCTTAGTCACTGGATTTTTAGGCGTAAAAATTGTACAGCAATCTTCATAAGGGAGAATTGATGTTTCATATGTATTGATTTTCTTTGCGACATCAATAATTTCCAGTTTATCATATGTAACAACAGGACGCAGAATAGGCATTGTTGTCACATCATTGATTGTCTGCATGGAATTTAGTGTCTGTGAAGCAACCTGGCCTACACTTTCCCCTGTAACCAGTGCCATGCAGTTTCTGCGCTGTGCAAGGCGATCCGCAATACGAACCATCATTCGACGCATAATCGTAATGGCATAGCTTTCGTTGCAGTTTTCATAAATTGCCAGCTGCAGATCTGTAAATGGTACAACATGAACTTTAATCTGACCTTGGTAAACTGAAATCTGAGATGCAAGATCCAACACTTTCCCTTTGGCAAGATCCGATGTATATGGTGGACTTGAGAAATGAACAGCTTCAATTTCAATACCGCGCTTCATTGTCAGATAACCTGCAACCGGTGAATCAATACCGCCAGACAACAGCAGCATCGCCTTTCCACCAATTCCTGTAGGATAGCCTCCAGCACCCTGTACAACAGTCGGCATAATGTAAGTTGCATTTTCACGAACTTCAATTTTCAGTCGTAAATCCGGATTATGAACATCCACTTTCCAATCTGTGTTATGCAGAATTCTTCCAGCACAGCCACGATTGATGTCGTCAGAGCGATAAGAGAATTTCTTATCATGACGACGAGTTTCCATCTTGAATGTTTTACCTTCTGTGTTTCTGACAACATTTAATGCAGCTTCCTTGATAATTTCAAGATCACTCTCTACTTTTAATGTCGGCGAAAAGCTGCTGATACCAAACACTTCTTTCAGAATTGGAGAAACTTCTTCAAATGGCGTTCCATGAAGATGAATGTAGATTCTGTCAAATGTCTGTTCATAGGTCAATGCATCAAACCCACTCAACGCTTTTTTGATGTTTGTCGTTAAACGACGAATAAAATCTTTTCTGTTTTTCCCTTTGGTAGAAAGTTCACCATAACGGACTAAAATATGATCATAAACGAGTTCCATATTTCTTAATACACTCCTTTAATGCAGTAATAAATGATTCGACTTCTTCTAATGTCGTTTCATGTGAAAAGCTCAAACGAATACTTGATAAAGCACGCTGATCTGAATATCCCATCGATTTCAAGACAAACGATGGAGATTTGGATTTAGAATGACATGTACTTTGAGCACTGATACAGAATCCTTTTGTGTTCAAAGCATTCATCAGTACTTCAGACAACATCGTTGAACATGAGAAATTCAGAATATGCGGAAGACCATCTTTCGTTGAATTAAATTGAATTTCAGGACAATCACTTAAAGCATTCCATGCAGTATCAAATAGTTTCTTTGCATGCTCATAGCCTTTTTTCTGATTTTCCAGAGCCAAACGCAGTGTTTTGGCAAACATCAGATTGACCAAAGCATTTTCTGTTCCACCGCGTCTTCCAAATTCCTGCTGTCCACCACAAATCAATGGCATCAGCTCAATATGCTGACGACAGAACAGAATACCTGAACCCTTTAAGCCATGAATCTTATGAGCAGAAAAACTTGCCATATCAATGTCTTTCAGATCAACTGGAATCTTGCCCAAGGCCTGAACACAATCCACATGAAGCAAAGCATGTGTATTCTTTTTTACATATGCTTTAATTTCATCTATCGGATTGATTGCCCCTACTTCATTGTTGACCATCATAATTGAAATCAACAATGTATCAGGACGTACAGCCTGTTTTAAGTCTTCTACAGAAACTTTTCCACTTTGATCAACATCCAGCCAAGTTACATCAAACCCAAGTGACTCAAGCTGTTTAAAGCAGTTTGTAACACTGGAATGTTCAACTGAAGTTGTAATGAAATGTCCTTTCTTTTCCAGATGCTGAAAAGCAACACCTTTGATTGCCATAGAGCTAGCCTCACTGGCACCGCTTGTAAAGATAATTTCATTTGGACGAACACCAAGCAGACTTGCCGTCTGAGCACGGCTTTTTTCCATCAGCTGATGCAGCTGAGTCCCTTCCTGATACAATGATTCACTGTTAACGAACCATACATCTAAAAGGCCTTTGTAGGCCTTTAGAATTTCAGGATGCACAGGTGTAGTGCTCGCATAATCCAGATAAATGCGTTTAGGCTGCACTCTTAGCGTTCTCCTTGATCAGTTTTTCATATGTATCCGGGAAAATTTTTTCAATCGTACTGATTGCAATCGTCAATGCCTGTGTATACTCACCATTGCGGAAACACAGTTCAGCACGTGTCAGCTCAGAATCAATATCCGGATAAGTTGAACGATACTTATTGCCAAATACAATCGTATTTTCAACCATAATTGCCATACCCACAATGTTGTTGACATTGTTATAAAGCTTGTAAATATAGTCAATTGCTTCTGCCAATGTTGAATTCAACTGCTGGATTTCAAGTGGAGTTGCATCCAGAAGTCTTTCAATTGTATCAACATAGCGATATGCCTTTTCAAGGTCATTGTGATACTTGCCGGAAATGCTAGGCAGTTTGTTTTTCTTAATCTTAACCTGCATTTCATTCATAATCAGCTGAAGCTTAAGCAGCTGTTTCTTCGCTCTTTCTTCATCAGCTCGTGCAGTATCCAGCTTATCTTTCAAAGCACGATATTCACTGTTAACGATTTCAGCATTCTGCACAAGCTCTTTCAATGAAATTAGAACAGTACTTGATGGAACATTTGCACTGTTGACCATCTGACTTACACGGTTGCAAAGCTGTGAAATTTCTTCAACTTTAGCATCTTTGTCCTTGATCATTTCACTCATATCAGCAAGACCAAAACGTTCCTTCGCCAGATCATGAATGCTTAATACATAATCCTGAAGCTGTTTTGAATCTTTAATCAGTTCATTTGCACGAACCTGATTCTTAGATACCTCATCAAAACTGATTGCTTCACGATCAATCTGCTGAAGTAGCTGATTGAGACGAATCTTGTAATCTTCCAGATGAGACTGTGTATTTTCAATCTGACCTGCGCGAATCAAACCAAGATCTTCCTGAAGAGATGCGGTAATCAAATCTGTATTTCTTCTGATTTCAAGATGCTGAAGATAAACACCACGGCTTGTTTCAGCAGTATAATGATGAATCACTTCATCAATCAGATTCGGAATAAAACCACGTGCCTCCTGAAGCAACACTGGGAACTCATTGCTGATCATCGAAAGCTCATCCACTTTTTCATGAATAATTTCCAGGATAGCCCCAGCTTTTTCAAACTCAGAAGCATACATCCATTCTTCAAACAGAGTAAACTGCTTTTCACATTCAGTTACCTTGAATTCAATCATATCCCAGCAGTAAGACAGCTGACCACGTTTTTCATTCAGTTTTGCCTTCACATTTCTGAATTCATCTTTCATGCGCGTTACTTCTGCACGCTGAGCACTTTCCTTTTCAAGAATCTTATCCAGGAAAGTTTCCAGTTTCTTAATCTGTGTTTCAGCAAGATCGCACAGATTATCAAGATCTGTCAAATCATTTTTGACACCTTTCATTTTCTTCATTGATACTGCATCTTCAACATCTGCCAGCATAGATGCAATCTGTTTCAGATTTGACTGACACAAATCAAAATCATCCTTGCAATGAGTCACAGTATTCATTGTTTCTTCATTCAAACGTGCAATTGCAACAGACTTATTCAATTTAAATGACAAAGGAACACTCTTTAACGAATTGTAACGAACTTCCAGTTCCTGCAGATGTTTCTTTGCTTTCTTGATATTTGAACTTCTGACCATCAGAATCAGAATAATTAATAATACAAACGCACCGACGCCAACCCATACATAAGGCATAGCGAGAATTTCTTTCAGCATTTCATTGTTCATTGGATTCACCCTCACTAATACTTTTTTATTGTATCATATTCACCGATGAATTGCCTTAAAGTTTTTTTAGAAAAACCACATTTTTTTCTTTATTTTTCACGATAAACCTTTGACTTTATAATGCGATTCTTGTATAATATCCTAGCGTTAAACATAGCAGCTTACAAAGTTGCTGCAGAACGCGTTGAAATCAGACTTATCTGATGCTTAAGTAACCTGCTGCTGATTGGCGAAAAAGCACTTGTTTCAACACACTGCTGCATGATTTGTACCTGTTATTGTTTTATGGCAATAAAACAATATAGGAGGAAAAACGTTTTATGGCAAGATACACAGGACCTGTATGGAAGGTTTCCCGTCGTCTGAGCTTCTCTATCCTGGAAACAGGTGAAGAACTTCAGAAGCGCACTTACGCCCCTGGTCAGCATGGACCAACTAAGAGAATCAAACTGAGCAACTATGGTACTCAGCTGCGCGAAAAACAGCGCGTAAGAAACATGTATGGACTGAATGAACGTCAGTTCGCTAACACTTACGCTAAGGCTTCTAAGATGGCTGGTGTAGTAGGTCACAACCTGCTGTTCACTCTGGAAAGCCGTCTGGATAACCTGGTTTACCGTATGGGATTCGCAAGAACTCGTCGCGGTGCTAGACAGCTGGTTAACCACGGTCATGTTCTGGTAAATGGTAAGAAGGTTGACATTCCTTCAGCAATCATGGCCCCAGGATGCGAAATTTCTATCAAGGAAAAGTCAAGAAACATGGCTAGCATCAATGAAGCATTGGAAGCTAACCTGAGCCCTAAGGCATTCGTTACAGTTGACAAAGACAACAAGAAAGGTACATATGTTCGCCTTCCTGAACGTAACGAACTGAACCCAGAAATCAACGAATCTCTGATCGTAGAATTCTACAACAGATAAGTTCAAGCCTGTTAAAAGTGACGTATTTGCG
>JAZRUQ010000243.1:0-2649 GCA_045652605.1 Erysipelotrichaceae bacterium | reverse complement strand
ATCTGATTCAGGAATTGTCAGAATACCATTCAATGGATATTTAGAATCAGCACAGACAACAACATCCTCTAAAATCATTCTTTTTTTCCGTCACTTTCCTTGCGATACAGAAGGTAAGAGTAGATGACAGGTAAAACAACACCTGATAATCCAGGAATCATAGTCGCCATAAAATTAAGCTGGATCAACGATGCAACAACCATCCACAATCCCATCAAAACAAACACAAATCCGCCAAAACGATGTGTCTTGTTCCAGTTTTCAACGGAATTCAAAGTCCAAGGAAGCTTAATGCCCATGGTGTAATTCTGTTTGATTTTTGGCATGTAGTTGCCGATGATCACAAACAAAACACCACACACCAAAGGGGCAATCATATCCATACGCACTGGAAGATCAAGGCAAATCATGAGAATCGCCGCATTCATCACAACTGAAAGCACTGGACAAATCCAGATGGAAAGTGTTTTCAGCTGCTTGGCATAATTTTCTCGTTTCGGATCTGTCTTCATCGCAAAAAAGCACAGCAGTTCAACCCCTGCCAAAAGAAGACAAGGAAGATAAACAGCAGTCTGCTTTGGCATAAAATTATCTGCAACTCCTTCAGCATTAAAATGGATCGGCATCATCTCAGGCAGCTGATCATACACCGCCAGATAAGCCACAATCGGCAGTAAACACACAAGAGTCGGTAATATCCATTGTTTATTTTTCATTGTCTTTTCCTCCAAACTGTGAAAGCCACAGCATCACTTCTTCAAATACACTTGTATTCAACTCATAATAAATATAGTTTTTCACCTTTTCTTCACGAATCAATTCAGATTTTTTCAACTGTGACAAATGATAGCTGACAGAAGCCTGTGTCATATCAAATCTTGCAGCTAGATCCCCTGCAGACATTTTCCCATCCTTCAACAAAACAAGAATTTCTCTGCGAACAGGATCACCCAATGCTTTAAATGTTTCCGCAAATCCCATAACTCCTCCTATTTAGATATTTATCTAAATAGATATTATCATATGCACGTAAAATTAAAAAGAACTATTTAGAATTTTATCTAAATAGTTCTTTATCCTATCACAACAATCAGACTGATGATTTTTCAACTGGTTTTCCAGTAATGTAAGAATGTGTATAGAAAGCATGCACAAGCTGAATTGTCATAAACACCCAAATGATTGGTTCACACAGTGCAACTGCTGTATATCCATAGGAAGGAATCAAAAAAAGCACAAACAAGATCTTGCCAATCAATTCAATCACACTCGAAATCAGAGGCAATGATTTTGCCCCAATCCCCTGAAGAGAATGTCTTGTCTGAAGCAAAACACCAAGCACCGCATAGAAAGGACCTACAATTTTCAGGAACATGGATCCATTTCTTAAGACAACTTCTTCTGTGGAACCTGATAAAAACGCAATCAATTCACGTGAATAGCTCATCAAAATTACGGTAATGATTCCTGTCACTACTAAATCAAACACATAACAGATTTTCATAGCCTGTAAAATGCGATCTTTTTGATTTGCCCCCTTGTTTTGAGAAACAAAAGTTGACATGGATGTTGCCAGCGCCATATACGGCATCGTAAAGAAACCAAACAGTTTTCTTGCCGCAGTATGACCCGCAATGACAAGCGTTCCAAGATTGTTGATACCCTTTTGCAGAATCACTGAGCCAAGCGACACAATGCTGCCCATAAATCCCATGGATAATCCCTGACCTAACATTTCTATTGTCAGATCTTTTTCAAGATGAAAATCCTGTTTAGAAGGAATCAAAATCCTGCACTTTTTAACAATATAGAAAAAACACAGAACTGCTGAAATCAACTGAGAAAAAACTGTTGCATAAGCCGCACCAGCAATTCCCATCTTTAAATTCACAATACAAACATAATCCAGCCAGATGTTCAGTAATGATGAAATCACCAAAAACACAAGAGGCATGATGCTGTTGCCAATGGCACGCAGCAGCCCTGCAGCAAGATTATAGGCAAACATAACCACCGTAAACAACACGACAGCACCTATATAACTATAGGCTTCTTGAAGAATATCTGCAGGAGTATCCAACAATTCCATCAAAGGAACAAGAATAGTACTTCCTGCAATCGTAATGATCAATGAACAGACTGCACCGATGACAATTGAAGCTGCAACCGATTTTTTAATCAGTTTTTCATCTTTTGGACCATAACTTCTTGCCGTTACAATAGCCAGTCCATTGCCAATGCCAAGCGCAAAGCCAACCAGCAGATCATAGATAGAAGCAGTTGATCCAATTGCAGCCAAAGATTGTTCCCCCAGCACCCTTCCAACAATCATCGTATCAACAGTCGCATAAAGACGCTGAAAAATATTGGATATCAGCAAAGGAATCGAAAATAACATCAATGACTGAAATATAGGACCGCTTAACAAATCCGTGTTCTTTTTAAATTTAATCATTGTCATAAACTTCACCTTATGTATATAAGTATACCGAAAAACCAAAAAAAATCTTCGATTTCTCGAAGATTAGATTGAATAAATGGTGGAGCATAGCGGGATCGAACCGCTGACCTCCTGCGTGCAAAGCAGGCGCTCTCCCAGCTGAGCTAATACCCCATTTGTATATTCAATTCGATGGTGGGCCTGAATGG
>JAZRUQ010000242.1:0-18159 GCA_045652605.1 Erysipelotrichaceae bacterium | reverse complement strand
GAGAATCTGCGACAGGCTAAAAAAGCCTATAATCCAAGTTTTATGATTGAAAAATATCGTTTGTGCAGGGTAGGTGAATAAGATGGTAACCAAGGCGGAGGCAAAAGATAAGCAGCAGATTCTTTCTTTATGGAAGGAAGCATTTTCTTTTGATGATGGAGGCTATACAAAGTTCTTTTTTGAACGGTATTATAAAGATGAGTATGCGTATGTCATCAAAGAAAACAATCAGGTTGTTTCTTCTTTGATCAAGACCCCTCACTGGATGATGCTTCATGGAAGAATGATTCAGGCATCGATGATTGTGGGGGCTGTTACTCATCCTGAACATCGTCATAAGGGGCATTTTCATCATTTGATGGATGTTGTGCTGGATGAATGTTCTCATCAGGAACTGGTAACTGTGATTCAGGCCTATGATCCGGAGCTTTACAAAGAGTTTGGGTTTGAGGTGGTGTATCGCCGAAAACAGATGCTGATTAAACGCGCTGATGTGCCTCAGATGGCAGATCATGGCATTACTTATCGTCTTGATTACAAACATCTGGTGAAGGTGTATTCGCAGTTTACTGCCAAGTTTGATGGTATGATGGTGCGTGATGAAGTGTACTTCCGTGATTTATCCTATGAAGTGGAAGCTCAGGGTGGAAAGATTCTGGCTTGTTATGACAGTCAGGGTGAAATTACCGGGTATGCTGTGCTGTATCTGATTGATGGTGTTCTGACTTTGCAGGAAATTGTTTATCTGGACAGCCGTTCGTTGATGAAGATTCTGAATCATTGTCTGCAGCTGCGTTTTGAAGTGGTTGTGGAAGTCAGTGAAGCTGAACAGCTGGAAAAACTCTTTTCTAAAGCTGAAGTCAAACATAAAGGAAATCTGATGGTTCGTGTGAATCAGAAGGATTTATTCCAGAGATTATATGGTTTTAAGCACCAGAGCGTACAACAGGCCATGGAGACAGATAAGCCTCTTTGGTACAATGAAACACATTAACTGTCTTCGGACAGTTTTTTCTTTTGTGGTATAATATGAGAGAGGTGATGATTATGAAGCGTCATTTTAGTCTGTATGTTATGAAACAGTACATCATTTATGTACTGGCTGCATTGATTCTGGCAGTGATTTCATGGGTTGTGTCACCAAAAATGAATCAGAAGATTGCGATGACATTGATGTTTTCCACCTATTTTCTGTTTAATCTGATTCGCATGTGTCTTGCGATGATCAAGGCATCTTCTGCATTTGAAAAAGATGAAGAAATGGATGGATACTGCATTGAAAATGCAGTGTTTACGGAAAAAGAAATCATTGCCTGGTATCAGAATCGCATTCGTCGTATACGATATTCCAGAATCAAAGAGGCATTGAATGACGGGGGTATTTATCAGCACATCAAGGTGCAGATGAAAGGCCGTTCCAGTGTCAGTGTTGTATCAGAAGATACACGTTTAAAGGTCTATACAAGAAGTGCAGAGTGTGCAGATAAAATCATGAATCTGATTGGTACAAAGAATTCATTTGCGCAGTTGAAATATAAATCTTCAGAGAATCAGACTGTACAGCTGTCTGAATTGAAGAAATATCAGTGAAAGGAACATCAACATTGAGAAAAGGGTTAATTTGTGGATGCAATGAATCCTTCAGAAAGTGGAATCTTTCTGAAGTGATAGAAGAATGCAAAGGGCTTGCGGAGGCTTGTGAAATAGAAATTGTGGATGAACTGGTGCAGAATCTGGAACATATGGATCGCAATACATGTCTTGGCAGTGGAAAAATCATGGAACTGAAAGAGCGTGTGGATGACCATAAAGCGGATTGTGTGGTATTCTTTCATGATTTAAGTGCAGGTCAGGTGCAGGCGATTTCAGATATTCTGGATTGTGAAGTGATTGATCGTACAACGGTGATTCTTGACTTGTTTTCGCGACGAGCACGTACAAAGGAAGCTCAGCTGCAGGTGGAAATGGCACGTTTGAATTATTTGTTGCCTAAACTTTCGCAAAGAGATCTGGGTTCAGATCAGCAGCGAGGTGGCTCAGGTGTTAAAAACAAAGGGAAAGGTGAAGGCCGTCTTCAGCTTCAGCAAAGAGGCATCAAAAAGAAAATCAGTGTTGTTAAAAAAGAACTGGAACAGCTCGCTAAAGAACAGAAGCTTCGTTCTGAAAAGCGTATGAATTCAAGTCTGAAAAGAGTTGCCTTGGTTGGGTATACCAATGCAGGCAAAAGTTCACTGATGAATGCCCTGCTGGAAAGGCAGAATGCATCTGAGGATAAGAAAGTGTTTGAGAAAGACATGCTTTTTGCGACACTGGATACAAGCACCAGAAAGATTGATTTGCCTTCTGGAAAGAGTTTTCTGTTGTCGGATACCGTTGGCTTTGTCAGCTCACTTCCGCACTCTTTAGTGCAGGCTTTTCACAGTACGTTGAATGCTGCAAAAGAGGCAGATTTACTGATTCAGGTGGTGGATTCCAGCTCCGATTTAAAAGAAAGCCACATAGAAATCACACAGAACACGTTGCGTGAGATTGGTGCAGGTGATGTCGAAATATTGACGATTATGAACAAGTGTGACTTGATTCAGGAAACCGATAATCGTTATCTTTACATCAGCACAAGAGATAAAACAGGTATCAATGAACTCTTGAATGAAATTGAGAGTCGTCTGTTTGAAAGAAGTGTGACCATGAGTGGAACTATTCCGTATTCCAAGCTTGGAATCGTGCAGGTTTTGCGTCAGAATGCGGATGTCAAAGAGCTTGATCATACAGATGAAGGTGTACTGATAGAAGTGACCGGTTCACCGGAGATGATTTCATTGTTTGAAAAATATAAACTTGGCTAAGAAATGGTCAGGTTTATTTTTTCTTGTGATGAAAAACGTTTTCTGTCACATAATATAAGACAGATGATGAGGAATGTGTTATAATTTGTGAGAATTTAAGGAGTCTATTTATATGAGACAAGCAGGATTATTGATGTCCATTCAGTCAATGCCAAATCAGTTTGGGATTGGTGATTTCGGACCAAAGAGTTATGAGTTTGTAGATTTACTGAAAAAGACAGGAATGACAATCTGGCAGATTCTTCCATTGAACCCTTTAGGGTATGGAAACAGTCCATATCAGCCATATTCATCAAAGGCAATGGATGAGTGCTATATTTCATTGGAACTTTTAGAAAAAGAAGGGCTGATTCAGTCTGTTGAATCTTTTAGAAAAGATGAAAAGACAATAGATTATGAAGCAGTTCGCGCATTTAAACAGCCTTATTTAAAGGAAGCTTTCAGTAACTTTAAAGAGGATGAAGGCTATAAGACATTTGTTCAGCAGTCATGGGTATATACTTATGCAGTCTTTTTGACACTGAAAAAAGCCAATGGCATGCAGTGCTGGAATGACTGGCCAGAAGAGTGCAAACAGTGGATTCATACACGTGATGAAGCAGTGATTGCAGAATATGATGAACAGATTCGTTATGAAATGTTTGTGCAGTATACCTTGTACAGACAGTGGAAAAAGCTGAAAGATTATACAAACAAGAAGGGAATTCAGATTTTAGGGGATGTACCTTTCTATGTAGGAATTGATTCAGAGGATGTATGGTCATCACAGAAGAGTTTTCTGCTGGATGATGATGGTCGTCCTACCTTTATTGCAGGTGTTCCGCCTGATTATTTCAGTGAAACAGGTCAGCGCTGGGGCAATCCGATTTATGACTGGACTGCGTTAAGAGAAAACAATTTCAAGTTCTGGGTGGATCGATTGGCATATAGTGCAGAATTGTTTGATATTATCCGTATTGACCACTTCCGTGCATTTGATACATATTGGAAAATTCCTTCATCATGTCCAACAGCGATTGATGGTGTATGGATGGAAGCTCCAGGATACGAATTGTTTGATGAAGTGTTTGAACAGTATCCGGATATGAAGATCGTAGCGGAAGACTTGGGAGATTTGCGTCCTGAAGTGATTACGTTAAGAGATCATTATAACTTTAAAGGAATGCGTGTTGTGCAGTTTACTTTTGATTCCAAGTTTATGCCGGAAGACCCTGAAAATCTGATTATCTATACAGGCACACATGATAATCAGACGATTCGTGGATGGGTGGCTGAACAGCCTGAGAAAGAAAAGGCAAAGATTCGCAAGTATTTCAAGAAAAATGATTATCGCTATCCTGTGCTGAGTGAGAATTTCATTGCCTATGCAATGGATTCAAAGGCAGAATATGCGATTGTGCCAATGTGTGATGTATTGAATCTGACAGCTGCGGCAAGACTGAATACACCAGGTACAGTGGGATATCCAAACTGGGCATGGAGAATGACTGGTTTTGGCAAGTTTGAAGATAAGATCAGCTTTTTGAAGAAGTGTGTTCGTAATTCGAAGCGCTAGCCTGCAGTTTTGCAGGCTTTTCGTTTGAAGGAAAGGAGTGATGAGATGGCAAAGATTATGCAGATGGATACTCAGTTATCGAACATGATTGCAGCTGGTGAAGTGGTTGAAAGACCAGGTGGCATTGTCAAGGAACTGGTTGAAAATGCGATTGATGCACATGCGACCAGGATCGAAATTCATTGTCTTGAAGGCGGTATCGCAAGAATTGAAATCATCGACAATGGAGATGGCATGGACAAAGAAGATGCACAGAAAGCATTTGCGCGTCATGCAACCAGTAAAATCCGTACAACGGATGATCTGTGGTCGATTTCTACGTTAGGGTTTCGTGGTGAAGCGCTGCCGTCGATTGCTTCTGTGTCCAAAACGACATTGATCAGCTGTGATGGCAATGAAAGTACACAGGTAAAAGTAGAATATGGTGAAATGGTGGATGTCAGTGATGCACCTTCTTCCAAAGGGACAACGATTGTGGTGGAAGGGTTGTTTCAGCGTACACCAGCTCGTTTAAAACATTTGAAATCATCGCAGTATGAAGCAGCAGTGATTCAGGATACCGTGCAGAAGTTTGCATTGTCTCATCCTGAGATTGCGTTCAATCTGGTGATTGATGGAAAACAGTCATTGAAGACCAGCGGTCTGGGATCACTCAAAGAAGTGATGGTTCAGATTTATGGTCGTGATTGTCTGAAGAATACATTTGAAGTGAAGGGTCAAGACTATGATTATACGATTACAGGTCTGGCTTCTTTGCCTCATTTGACTCGTGCCAATAAAAATTATATTCATCTGTTTGTGAATGGACGTATGGTCAAGTCCTATCGTCTGACGAAAGCTGTGCTTGAGGGATATCGTTCATATTTGTTTAACGAGCGTTATCCGATTGTTGTGCTGAATATCACAATGGATGAGCGTCTGGTGGATGTGAATGTGCATCCAAGCAAGTGGGAGATTCGTCTTTCCAAGCAGCAGCAGCTGGAATATCTGATTCAGGATGTCGTCAGAGATTGTCTGAAGGCACAGTTTGCATCACCTCAAGTGACTGCAACACAGGTTGTTCCTCCTGTTTTATTTGAAAAAGTGATTGAGCAGACACCAGTCATCAAGAAAGAAACATCTGTTGAAAAACAGGAAGTCTTCCATACGGCAGAAAAGATTTATGCACAGTCTTCATTGCTTCTGGATGAAGATAAAATTGAAGAAAAAGAAATTCTGTTTGCGCAGAAACCTGAAGTTCCGTTTGCGCCAACAGTTAAACCATTCCCTGCAATGGAGCCTTTAGCTCAGCTGCATGGAAAATATATTCTGGCTGAGGCTGAAGAAGGGTTGTATATCATTGATCAGCATGCAGCACAGGAAAGAGTGAACTATGAAAAGTTCAGAGATCAGTTTGATGCACAGAATGAAAGCATGAGTGAGATGCTGGTACCGGTGATGGTACAGGCCAGCGCCAATGTGATGCATCGTCTGGATGAATTGAATGAACTGCTGAAGATGTTCCCGCTTCATTTGGAATCCTTTGGACAGACAACACTGATTGCCCGTCAGGTTCCGTTATGGATGCAGAAAGTGGATGAAACAGCTTTTTTGCAGGATGTTGTGGATCTGTTTGACAGTGAAAAGAGTCTGAATCCGACAGATTTAAACAAGGATCGCATTGCGACCATGGCATGTCATCATTCCATTCGTTTCAATCGTGTTTTATCACGTGCAGAAATGGTGGAAGTGGTGGAATCATTGAAGAAGTGCAGACAACCATATCATTGTCCGCATGGTCGTCCTACATTTATTCTGATTTCACAGAATCAGCTGATAAAGGATTTTAAGCGATGAAAAAAGTACTAGTGATTACAGGTCCGACAGCTGTAGGGAAGAGTGATGCTGCGGTTGATTTGGCATTAAAATTGAATGGTGAAATCATCAGTGGAGATTCAATTCAGGTTTATCGCGGTTTTGATATTGGGTCAGGGAAGATTACAGAAGAAGAGATGAGGGGAGTGCCTCATCATAATCTGGATGTGCTTGATCCAAAAGAGAATTATAGTGTGGCACTGTTTCAGAAGCAGGCACGTGCTGCAATTGAAGAGATTACAGCACGTGGCAAACTGCCTATCTTATGTGGTGGGACAGGTTTATATCTGAAGGCGTGTCTGTATGATTATGAGTTTGAACAGGATTCAAGAGAACTGGATTTAAGTCCTTTTGAGGCAATGGACAATGATGCTTTGGTGGCTTATCTGAATGAAAAAGATCCGGAATCTTTGAAAAGCATTCATCCAAACAATCGCAAACGTCTGATTCGTGCCTGTGCGATAGCGTCTACGGGTACAACCAAGACAGAAAGCATTGAGTCTCAGAAGAAGGAAATGATCTATGATGTGCTTCTTTTGGGGCTGACCTGCGAGCGTAAAGTTCTGCATGAAAGAATCAATCTGCGTGTTCGAAAGATGCAGCAGAAGGGCTTGAAATGCGAAATGGAGCGTCTTTTGGATCAGGGTGTAACCTTTGAAGATCAAAGCATGCAGGGCATTGGATACAGAGAATGGCGCGGCTATTTTGAAGGGAATATGTCAGAAGATGAAGTCATTGAAGCAATTCAGTTGCATTCTCGCCAGTTCGCCAAGCGTCAGTATACCTGGTTCAACAATCAGTTTCCTGTAAAGTGGTTTGATATTTTTGAAGAAAACTGGAAAGAAAACATGGAACACTGTGTAAAGGAGTGGCTGCATGAGTGAAGCATCAGAAAGAATTGAACTCTTGATTCAGAAAAAAGGTCTGCAAGCACTGCAGAACAGTACTGTCATGATTGTTGGTGTTGGCGGTGTGGGTTCTTATGCAGCAGAAGCACTGGCAAGAAGTCAGGTAGGTCATCTGATTTTAGTAGACAAAGATGTGGTTGAGCCCAGCAATCTGAATCGACAGATGCAGGCTACACATCATACATTGGGTACAGCTAAGGTACAGGCAATGAAAGATCGCATTCATTCCTACAATCCTGAATGCAAAGTGGATATGATTGAAAGTTTCTATGATGCATCCATGAATGAACTGCTGGATCAGAAGATTGATGTTGTCATTGATGCGATTGATACATTAAGTGCGAAAATGGATCTGATACAGGCTTGTGCATGGCGTAAGATTCCATGCATCAGTTCTTTAGGAATGGCCAATCGTCTGGACCCAACCAAGGTGGAAATCACAACACTGGATAAAAGTACAGGTGATCCATTGGCTAAAGCATTGCGTCAGCTGGCGAAAAAACGCAACTATACACGCAAGATTCATGTAGTGTTCTCCTCGGAAACACCAATCAAACAGAATGTGGTCATCAATCCAGACGGGACAACACGAAAAGATCGCATTCCACCTGCGTCCATGGTCTTTGTGCCGGCTGCATCGGGTTTAGCCTGTGCATCATGGGCCATGTCTCAGATTTTAAAATCAGTCAAAGAATAAAGAGTCGTCTCAGGACGGCTTTTCTTGTATAATAGAAATGGTGATACAGATGAAAAAATGGATAAAATGGTTATTAAGTGCAGGACTTCTGCTTGGTTTGTTGAGTGGATGCACTGAAGTGCCGACTGAGGATTTCAGTGATGGCATAGTGATTGAAGAAGATGGCTGGTATTCCTCTAAAGATGAAGTAGCGGCATATCTTCAGGAATATCATCATTTGCCTGATAACTACCTGACAAAAAATGAAGCCTATGATTTGGGCTGGGACCCGGATGAAGGAAATCTGTGGGATGTGGCTGATGGCATGTCGATTGGCGGAGACAAGTTCGGTAATCGAGAAGGTCTGCTTCCAAAAGAGTCAGGTCGACAGTATTATGAATGTGATATTGATTATGAAGGTGGATATCGCAATGGAAAGCGTATTGTGTATTCCAATGATGGTCTGATTTACTATACAGAAGATCATTATGAAAGCTTTGAAGAGATTGCGGGTGAATAGGATGAAGATTATTTTAGATGGTAGAGTATGTACTGACCGTATAGAAACGCATTTGTATCTGAAAGAAATGCTGGATTTTCCTGAATATTATGGAATGAATCTGGACGCTTTGTATGATTGTGCAAGTACATTGAAAGATGTGGAAGTTCATCTGGTTTACTGGCATTTGATGGTAGAGCAGCTGGGACATTATGGTCAGCTTGTGATTGAAACGCTAAGTGAAGCTGCACAGGAAAATCCGCACTTTGAATTTGTGTTGGAAGAAGAAACTGAAGACGATGTTGCGATTTGACATCGTTTTCTTTTTGAGCTCTTGAGAAGTGCTCTAAATCAAGATATGATACTGATAGGTATTGGAGGAATTGTGATGAAAACTGCAAAAATTGATCTGCATCTGCATCTGGATGGTTCTTTGAATGTGCGCTGGATGTATGAGATGTCAAAAAAACGTGGTGTGATTGAGTCTGAGACATCATTTGAACAATATTATAAAGATATTTACTGTACTGCATACAAAACAATGGAGGAAGCATTCAGGATGTTTGATCGTCCAATTGATGTGATGCAGCATAAAGAAGATATTGCCCAGACTGTCTATGATCTGGTGAAAACGTTGAATGAAAAAGAGATGATTTATGCGGAGATTCGTTTTGCGCCTCAGCAGCATATGAAATGCGGGCTTACGCAGTATGAAGTTGTAGAAGCTGCAGTAGAAGGTCTGAATCGTGCAAAGAAGGATTATCCTGATATGACAGCTCAGCTGATTAACTGCATGATGCACAAAGGTGAAAATGCTTTGGCAAACATGCAGGAAAATTATGAAACCATTGAAGTGACTAAGGAGTTCTTGGGCAAAGGTGTCTGTGCACTGGATCTTGCAGGATATGAAAACAATGGTGATTTCAAACTGTATGCGCCATTGTTTGAAAAAGCACGTGAATATGGCATTCCATATACCATTCATGCAGGTGAAATGGGACTTGGCGTGCATGTTGCAGAAGCGATGGAAATGGGTGCTTATCGTATTGGTCATGGGGTCAACTGTGTGCAGGATGATGCATGGCTGAAGGCGGTTGTGGATGCTCAGATTCCACTTGAAGTGTGTGTGACCTCCAATTGCGGCGATGGAAGAAACTATGCAGCTCATCCAGTCAGAAAGCTGATTGAAGCAGGGGTTAAAGTTACAATCAATACGGACAATATGATGTTTTCTCGTACAGACATGCATTATGAACACGCAATGCACAAAAGCATCGGTGTCAGCGAAGAACAACTGAAACAGTGTACACTCAATGCAGTGGATGGTGCATTCTGTGATGAAAAGACAAAAGAAATGTTAAGAGCGAAACTGGCTCTTTTGTGGGGATAAAATGAACTGGGCGAAAATTGAGCTTCATCTTCATCTGGATGGATCGATTCATCTGCCGTGGGCCTATCAGACTGCTCTGAAGCGTGGCGTGATTAATTCAGCCATGACTTTTGAAGAATATTATGATCTGATGTACAAAGTGGATTATCCGACACGAGAAGAAAGAATGAAGCGTTTTGATTTCCCTTGTGCTGTCATGCAGGAAAGGGAAGATCTGGCGGATTCCATCTATTATCTGGCAGAACATTTGAATGATCTGGGGGTTCTGTATGCTGTAGTGCGTTTTGCCCCTCAGCAGCATCAATTGGCAGGGTTAACTCAGAAAGAGGTCATTGAGGCTGTGGTAGAAGGCATGAAGCGTGCTGAAAAGGATTTTCCTGAGGTGACATTGCGTCTGATCAACTGCCTGATGCATAAAGGAAAAGATGCAGACTTCAATATGAAAGAAAACATGGAAACAGTGGAGGCAACGCACGAAACATTAGGAAAGTATGTTGTGGCGCTGGATCTTGCAGGGTATGAAAATACAGGTGATTTCATGAAGTATGCTCCGCTGTTTGAAAAAGCGCGTGAATATGGCATCCCATATACCATTCATGCTGGAGAAATGGGAGATGGTTCTCATCTGCTGGATGCGTTGAAGATGGGGGCACATCGCATTGGTCATGGTATTCATTGTGTGGATAATCCTGAATGGCTGAAAGCGATGGTGGATACTCAGATTCCAATGGAGGTCTGTGTATCGTCCAATGTTGGACTGGTGCGTGATTATGCGGGTCACCCAGTGCGAAAGATGCTGGAAGCAGGCTGCAGAATTACACTCAATTCTGACAACATGATGTTTTCCAGAACAAACATATTAAATGAACACAATCAGCTGAAATCTTTAGGTATCAGTGATGATGTGTTGAAACAGTGCACCATCAATGCGGTTGATGCGGCGTTCTGTGATGAAGAAACAAAAAAAGAATTACGAAAGAAACTGAATCTTGATTAAGGAGAGCTTATGAGACTTCATGCGAGTCGTTCAGATATTCTGAATGGAACAATCTGGAAACAAATCTTAATCTTCTTTTTTCCAATTTTATTTGGAACTTTTTTCCAGCAGCTGTACAACACTGTGGATGCGGTCATTGTCGGCAACTTTGTCGGAAAAGAAGCATTAGGAGCAGTTGGTGGATCAACTGGAACACTGATTAACTTACTGGTAGGCTTTGTGACAGGGATTTCATCCGGGGCAACTGTGGTCATTTCTCAGTTTTACGGCAGACGTGATGCTGAGGGTGTATCACGCAGTGTGTATTCAGGAATGTTTCTGGCGGTTGTCTGTGGTGCAGTCATGATGATCATCGGATTTGTGTTTGCACCGGATTTTTTGAAGATGATGAATGTACCGGAAGATATTCTGGGATATTCGATTACTTATATGCGCATTTATTTCCTGGGACTTGTACCGATGCTGATCTACAACATGGGGGCAGGGATTTTAAGAGCTGTAGGGGATTCAAAACGACCTTTGTATTTCCTGGTTGCGGCTTGTATCTGCAATATTGTACTGGATATTCTGTTTGTGGTGATTTTAAAGCTGGAAGTCTTTGGTGTAGGTCTTGCGACAACAATTTCACAGGTGGTCAGCTGTATCTTGACTTTGCTGGTGTTAAAGAAAACGGAAGATTCTTATCAGTTTGAACTGAAGAAGATGTATTGTGAAAAGGATACATTAAAGCGTATTGTAGCGTTAGGTTTGCCGACTGGAATTCAATCCTGTCTGTACAGTGTGTCCAATCTGCTGATACAGACAACGGTCAATGGCTATGGTACAGACACTGTCGCTGCCTTTACTGCCTTTGGCAAGATTGATGCGCTGTTCTGGATGATGACAGGTGCCTTTGGTACAGCGGTGATGACGTTTGTCGGACAGAACTTTGGGGCGGGCAACATTGATCGTGTGAAAAAAGGGATGACACAGACCATACTCATGCAAGCTATTGCCAGTGTTATTTTGAGCACAACATTGTATTTTACAGGTGGTGTATTCTATCGTCTGTTTACACCGGATCAGGAAGTCATTCGCATCGGTATGGAAATTCTGAGATTTCTGTGT
Source organism: Erysipelotrichaceae bacterium (assembly GCA_045652605.1). Lineage (GTDB taxonomy): Bacteria > Bacillota_I > Bacilli_A > Erysipelotrichales > Erysipelotrichaceae > RGIG1896. The sequence goes on along the minus strand of JAZRUQ010000242.1, from coordinate 6,327 downwards.
CCTACATGGGTGTGCTTTGTGTTTATTGAAGTGTATTCCATGGGGATTCGTGCCTGCGGTGATTCTTTGATTCCAATGATGATGACTGCTTTGGGAATCTGTGGTACACGTATGCTTTGGATTTTCTTTGGGCCATCTGGAAGTGTGCTTGAATCTTTGATCTGTTATCCAATTTCATGGGTGCTGACAAGTACGTTGTTTATTATCTATTATCTGCGCAAGGGTTGGCTGAAACGTGCATTAAAACAACGTGAAAAAATGCTGAAAAGCTTTTAATAAAAGGATTTGTTTGACTTGAAAAAAGCTTTATGATAAAGTAAATGAGCAAGTGAAGACTTGGAGGTGTTTTTGTCGTGGCAAAAGATGATAAAGTAATTCTGACTTGCACAGTCTGCCTGAGTCGCAATTACACAACCTATCGAAACAAGAAGACGCATGCTGAGCGTCTGGAATTGAACAAATACTGTAAGAAGTGTGGACAGCACACCCTTCACAAGGAAACAAAATAAGGAGGAACCAAGATGTTGAAATGGTTTAGTCTGAGTGGCATCAGCAAGGAAATCAAGCGTATCCGCTGGCCAAAGGTAAAGGACATCACTGAAAATACAGCAGAATCTCTTCTGTTCATCGTAGCGTTCGGTGCGTTCTTTGTCGCAAGTGATCTGGTGATCACATTCATTCTGAAATTGATTGGAATTGGAGCATAAGTATGGAAGAAAAACAGTGGTATGTCGTCAATACGTACGCAGGTCATGAAAACCGCGTAAAAGAAAATCTGGAAAAGCGTGTAGAAACTATGGGAATCTCAGATTCTCTGTTCCGCATCGTTGTAGCAGAAGAAACTGAAATTGAATACAAGAATGGAAAACCTGTTGAAAAGTCACATAACTTGTTCCCAGGGTATCTGTTTGTAGAAATGATCATGACAGATGAAGCTTGGTATGTTGTACGTAACACACCAGGAGTTACTGGATTTATCGGATCATCAGGTGGCGGTGCAAAGCCGTTCCCAGTTTCACCAGATGAAATTGAAGCAATTCTGCGTCGTATGGGATTGTCTGAACGCAAGCTGAGCGTTGATTTCGTTGTTGGAGACCGTGTCAAGATTCTCTCAGGTCCACTGAGCGGTATTGAAGGCAAGGTTGAATCAATGGATAACGACAACGGTGTGGCAAATGTTCTGTGCACTCTGTTTGGACGTGAAACTCCAACTGAGATTTCTTACAACGATCTGAAAAAAGTTGAACTTTAAGAAGAAACCGGTTTATCCGGTTTTTTTATTTACCGGGTGCATACAGCGTATGTTGGGTTAGATTGAAAAAACAAAGACATGTGCTAAAATGATAAAAAGTATTCATGTGGATATCGACTATAGGGGGTAAAATCATGGGTGTCATATTAAAAACTCCAACTAGAACTAACGGATATGCTTCAAAAGATAAGGGATTAGGAGAAATGTTCTTTTCATCTTTGAACAAATGCAGATCTCTTTATCTGAATCATGTTACTTCGTATATAAAGTCTGGTGTAGCAGACAGAAAGAACGAAGTTAATAAAATCAACAAAGTTTATAATGAAGCAAGAGAAAGCATTGCACAGGATTTTCTGAATTATCTTCTGAAAAATGATGGTGTTGTGGATGCATGGCCTGATCCTGATACAGGTATTAGTCTGGGATTTAAATTGTCTGAGGATAATGATGAGGATGCAAGCATTTCTTATGATACATATTGTTATGAGTTTGATTATTTCGGCAGTGATTATGAAAGCAACAAATATGGCCGAATAAGTGGAGGAGGACGCACTTATCGCAATCCTTACAAGTACAAAGATACTCTAAGGATGCGAAATATAAAGATTCGTGAAAGTAATCTTTTGGACGATTTCAAGGAAAATAATCCGCTGAAGTTTGGCTGGAGTCTACTGGTTATTTTTCTGATTATCATGTGTTTCATTGGTCCTGTTCTTTCAACGGCGTATTTGTTTTTCCTTCAGCGTGCAGCGGATCCAGAAGTAGTAGAACTGGCTGTTGAAGCGTTTGCGGGCAAGTTTTCGTGGATTTTGGATGCGATCGACAAAGCTCCGGTATTTATTACGATCATTTTAATTGTGCTTCTGTTAATTCCGGCAATAGTTGTGCTGCTTCTGAAGATGATACCGGAAATGGTTTGCGCTCTTGCGGGAAACTCTGTAATTGTGCTGATTGTTTATGGTGCGATGTTGTTTGTGGGTGGTTTTATGGTTTTTGGTATGATTTATGCGTTTATTGGTGAAAAAATACCATCTGCCAAGCCGATTGAAGGAATAAAGAGCCTTATTTCTTATATAGAGTCTAAGTTCAGTCAGGAAAGAAAAGAAGCTCACGAAGAAAATGAAAGATTGAGAGCGGAATACACTGAACTGATGGAAGATTTCCATAGTCAGTGGTATAACTATGTTTCAAGACATTGATGATATATCTGTACCCTGTAAAACAAGTTGCTTTACAGGGTTTTTTTGCGTGAACAATTAACGAAAACAAATTATTGAACTAAGAAAAACAGTGTACATCATGTATGATTCAGTTGTAAAATAATACTATGAGTATCAGGAGGATTCCTTATGAATCAATATATTGAAAAAGTATTAAATGAATTTAAGCAGAAAGATGCTTCACAGCCGGAGTTTCTTCAGGCACTTGAAGAAGTTCTGACTAGTGTTGAAGTGATCTTTGATCGTCATCCTGAATATGAAGATATGGCCGTTCTGGAAAGATTATGTGAGCCAGAACGCATCATTACATTCAAAGTTCCTTGGATGGATGATCAGGGTAAGATTCATGTAAATCGAGGTTATCGTGTACAGTACAGCAGTGTTTTAGGACCATATAAAGGCGGGATTCGTCTGCATCCATCAGTCACTATGGGGATGCTGAAATTCTTAGGGTTTGAACAGATTTTCAAGAATGCGCTGACAACTCTCCCAATTGGTGGAGGCAAGGGTGGAAGCGACTTTGATCCAAAAGGAAAGAGTGATCATGAAGTCATGCGTTTCTGCCAGAGTTTTATGACTGAGCTGTATCGTCATATCGGTCCGGATGTCGATGTTCCTGCAGGAGATCAGGGGACAGGTGCACGTGAAATAGGTTTTTTCTATGGTCAGTATCGCCGTATCAAGGGTGTTTCTGAGCGTGGTGTCTTAACTGGCAAGGGATTAAGTTATGGAGGTTCTTTGGCACGTAAACAGGCAACTGGATATGGTCTGGTGTACTTTGTGCTGGAAATGATGAAAAAGCACAACCTGACACCTGAAAACAAACGTGTAATCGTATCAGGTTCAGGAAATGTTGCGATTTATGCAGCTGAAAAAGCAATGCAGAATGGCATGAAAGTAGTCGCAATGTCTGATTCAAAGGGATATGTTGTGGATGAAAATCTGTCTTTGGATACTGTAAAGAAAATCAAAGAAGAACTGCGCGGTTCATTGAAGGATTATCCTGCAATGGCGGGTCATGGTGAATATCGTGAAGGTTCTGTTTATGATGCAGATCTGAAGGTGGACATTGCACTTCCGTGTGCAACACAGAACGAAATCAACAAAGAACGTGCTGAACGTTTGATTCATAATGACTGCATTCTGGTGGCAGAAGGGGCAAATATGCCATCGGACAATGATGCAATCAAGGTGTATCGTGAAAGTAATATTCTGTTTGCTCCAGGCAAGGCAGCCAATGCTGGTGGTGTTGCAACATCTGCACTGGAAATGTCACAGAACAGCATGCGTCTTTCGTGGTCATTTGAAGAAGTGGATGAAAAGCTTAAGGGTATCATGAAGGCAATTCATGCACAGTGTGAAAATGCCATGGCACAGTATGATCTGGATGATAAGAATTATGTGGCTGCCGCAAATATTGCAGGTATGCAGAAAGTCATTGATGCGATGATTGTTCAAGGGGATTATTAATCCCCTTTTTCTTGACAATTTGTATGCAAACTGCCAAACTGAATGTAGAGAAAACTTGGAGGTTTTTATGAACACAAAAGAAATTTTAAGTCATGTTGACCATACTCTTCTGAAAGCGACTGCAACTTGGGAACAGATCAAGAAAATCGCTGAAGAATCTATTGAATACGGTACTGCATCCATCTGCATTCCTCAGTGCTATCTGAAGCGCCTGAATGAAACTTATGGTGATAAGGTGAACCTGTGCACCGTTGTAGGTTTCCCATTGGGGTACAACAGCACATCTTCAAAAGTTGAAGAAATCAAGTCTGCATTGGCTGATGGTGCAAATGAAATTGATATGGTTGTCAACATCGCTGATGTAAAAAATAAAGATTACAAGAAGGTTGAAGATGAAATCCGCACTTTGAAGGAAGCTTGTGGAGAACATATTCTGAAAGTTATCATTGAAACATGCTACCTGGATGAAGAAGAAAAAATCGCAATGTGTCATGCAGTGACAAATGCAAAGGCTGATTACATCAAAACAAGCACAGGTTTTGGTACGGCTGGTGCTACAATGGAAGATATTCTGTTGTTCAAGAAGCACATCGGACCAGATGTCAAGATGAAGGCAGCTGGTGGTATCCGTTCTGTACAGGATATGGAAGATTATCTGGCAGCTGGTGTTGATCGTCTGGGAACAAGCTCAGCAATCAAGCTGATTGAAGGCGAAAAGACTTCAGGTTATTAATCAGTAAACACAGCAGAAATGCTGTGTTTTCTGTAAATAGGAGTTCTATTGTTTGCGTTTTGAACGTTTGTGGGGAGTTGTGGAATGAATCGAGTGCTGGATAAAAGAAGCTGGAAACGTCTGGAATGGACGATGATTACAAAAAGAGATTTGAAATGGTTTGAGTTTGAAGGTGGATTCTGTGGCGTTTTGAAGATGATGGAAGTGACGGCTCCTTTCAAAGTTGGGAAAAATCAAGTGACGATTTGTGATCGAGGGATTACCTGGATTCAATGTGCTTGGAAAGAAAAAAATCTTTGGGCAACAGCGATGTATGATCAATCGGGAAATTTGTTTCAAATATATTTTGACATCGCAGATGAGATTCATTTTGAAGGTGAAAAGACCTGGTTCGCTGATTTGATTGTGGACGTAGTGTATGAACCGGAAGGAACTGCGGTTATTCTGGATGAGGATGAAATAGAAGAAGCTTATGCAAAGGGCCTGGTTTCTACAAAACAGCGAGATAATGCTTTGAAATGGGCACAAAGCTTAAAGCAGGACCTGGAGCGGAAATCGAATGAAGTCAATGGCTGGTTTTGTGAACTTTATAGAAAATGTCTTGTTTGTGAAGAATGATGAGGTGTAGCATGGTGAAAAGATTTTTTAGTGAATTTTGGCAGACTCCGCTTCCACAGTTTGTGGTAGACAAGGCTATGCTTCTGTTTAAACCTTTGTTGCGAAAAATTAAAGAAGGACATACGTCAGATCAAAAGGTGCTTAAGTGGTCTTTTGGTATTATTCTGATTGGATTGGTGCTGATTTTGATTCAAAGTGGATCATTGAATCCGATTGATTTGTTGTTTGACATCCCATATTTATCGGTAGACGAGTTTATCGTCAGCATCTCTAATCACTACTCCGTTACATGGGGAATATATCTTGCGTTTGTAAGTACTGCGGCGGCGGGAATAATGGCTCTGATTGAGTTATTTTTGACAAAAGGAAAAGTGTATTCCATGAAAACTGCACAGGGAATTTTACTAGCTGTGATGGGGGTTGTTGTGGCGATTGCGATAGATGGCTGTTGTCAGGATATTTATCGAGTGCTTCATGAAACATATATGACAGAAAGTATGATGGACCCATTTACTTTTGGGGCAATGTTATTTGCGAATTTTGCGTTGTTTTTCTTTCTGGAAGATGCATTATCAACTTCTCTGTCATTTTCGATGACACCTGCTATTTGCCGAATGTTAGGGATAAGTGCACTTCGATTGGGGCTGTTTCATTTTATTCTGGTGGCATGTGTGCTTAAAGTGCTGCTTGTACTTCTAAGTAAAATTGGATTATGGGAAATCGTGACAGGGTTTATTAAAAAATGGTGTTATACTCCAAAATATATATGTTTTATCGTGGTTTGTTGTTATGGATTTATCATTTTTCTTCTGTTTCCTGGTCTGTTTAAAAAGATGAGAAATCACTGGTTTAAAGATGTGAAAAAAGTTTAAAAAAACCTTTAAAATAAAGCGTTTTATGCTTGACGCACTATGTTTGAAGTGATATATTATTGAGGCACTCGCGTAGTGCGTTTTAACATGCGTGGGAGAGCGGTTGCACCTGCTCAGAAAACCACAGCACAAGCAAATTTTAGGAGGTAAGTCTTGTGAGTA
>JAZRUQ010000241.1:0-2838 GCA_045652605.1 Erysipelotrichaceae bacterium | reverse complement strand
TTCGTTACTACAACGAAGAAAGAATCAGTTTAAAAAGAAAAGGACTGACACCTTTACAATACAGGTATCAATCCTTATCTACTACAATTTAATTTTTAGTCCAACTTTTGGGGTGCACTACAAATTGCGCTTTTTATTTTTGCGGCATTCCCTTGCAGTAAACCTGTCTTAATTCAATGTGTTCTGTACACACAACAAGATCTGCATCCTTGCCGATTTCAATTGAACCTTTGCGATCATCAAACCCAAGATATCTTGCAGGATTGATAGTTGCTGAATTGATAGCTGTCTTTAATGGAAGACGTGCTTTGCGATGCAGGTTATCTACACCTTTGTTGACATAAAGTGCAGAGCCAAACAATGTGCCATCTTCCAGACGAAAAGCACCAATCGTATTGTATTTTTCAAATTCAGGATCATCCTTCTGCTCTGCTGAGTCGGTAACCAGAATCAGTTTGTCTTTGCCTTTCATCATTCCAATCAGATGAGCTGTCTCAAAATGCACATGAATTCCATCCCCAATGACTTCTGTATACAGCTCATCCAGATTGCATGCTGCAGTAAAGATGTTTGGATTGCGATGATGGAACTTGGACATTCCGTTGCCACAATGAGTAATTCCTGTGGCTCCTGCTTCAACAGCCAGCTTGCACTGATCAAAAGTTGCCCCGCTATGACCTAAAGACACACGAATACCGGATTCAGATACTCTTCTTGTGAACTCATAATTTTCATCATGTTCTACAGCACAGGTTACAGTCAGGATATGATTACCAGATACTTTCTGATATTCCATCATTTCATCAACATCCGGTTTGACGATGTGATGTTCATCTTGAGCTCCACGACACACGTAGTCAATATAATTTCCTTCAATGTTGATACCCATAATTTCAGCACCGTCAGCTTTTGATTCGATGGCCTCTTTTAAAACAGGAAGCGCCTTCATATTATCATCATGACTTTGTGTTGATGTTGTCGCTAAAAATGATGTAACACCTTCATCTGGCATATGCTTCTGCCATGCACGAATCAGCTCTAAATCAGGACGATTGGAATCCGCCTTGTTCCATCCATGTGTATGAATGTCAATAAGCCCTGGCAAGATCCACAGATCACCATAATCAACATCTGCTTCTTCCTTATTATAAGGATAGATGCCCGTAATCTTTCCTTCTTCAATTTGAACCTGAGCCGGTTTCAGCTCTTCATTCAGCCAGACCTGTTTGCTTTGAATTATCATATGATACACCCTCTTTTTTCTGTTTTCATTGTACCACAAATAAAAGAAAAGGCATGTCTCCATGCCCTCTTAATGCTGATTTGAATGTTTAGCTTCTTCGTGTTCGATTTCTTTTTCTTCTTCCTTGATTTCCCAGTGAATCAGGACTGTCAAGACAACACGGATCACGACGATACCTGCAACACCAATGATTTCTGAAATGTCATGTGTCGTAATTGTACGCAGAATTTCACCAATCATCATGAATTCAAGACCCATTGCGATACCCTTACCCAGCTTCATTGAGCTGCGGATATCCTTTTTAATATATCTTACCAGGTTCTTGACACCTGCCCAGATCAGTACGATAACACCAACAAATTCAAATCCAATGATTGCCCATTCAATCACCAAATGCAGTAAATGTTCAAAAAATGCCATAATTATATCCCCTTTTCCACAGGTATTTTAATCCTTACTTTTATCAAAATCAAGCAGATTCTATTGGATACCCGTATTCTGTCTCTGTAATCTTTCTTGGAAATTTCAACTTTAATAGTATTTCCTTCTATTTTTTTCGTTTTCGTTCTAGAATGATTTGACATGGAAGCAAATCTAGTATACAATTTAACAGCAATTGCTCAATTTGTATCAAGAGAGGAAGGTGGCTCAACCATGAAAAGAACTTATCAGCCGAGCAAAAGAAAACATCAGAAAACCCACGGTTTCAGAGCCCGTATGAAAACTGTTGGAGGACGTAAAGTCTTAGCACGTCGTCGTGCAAAGGGCAGAAAAGTATTGTCTGCATAAGAAGTCACTCCGGTGACTTTTTTATTTCGTTATGAAAGTTGCATTAAGAGTTAAGAAAAACGAGGAATTCCAGGAAATCATCAAACTGAAGAAGTTTGTTGCATGTCCTAGTTTTGCGTTGTATATTAAGCCTAAAAGCGGTAAATACAGTCGTTTTGGAATCTCCTGCGGAAAGAAAATGGGCAATGCAGTTGTGCGTAACAAAATTAAGCGTCAATGCAGAGGCATGCTTCAGGAACTGGATAGCGCAAACAAGCGCTTTGACGGTATTTTAATGGTACGTCAGGCTTATCATAAATTCTCTTATGAAGAGAATAAAAAAAGCTTGGAATCCCTGCTTAAAAAAGTTAGAATATAGAAGTATGCATGATTATTAAGGAGAAAAACATGAGTAAAACTACTAAAAAACGTCTGTTTTTTCTTTTGATTGTTGCAGCTCTGTTCCTGGTATCAGGATGCGCTCCACAGACAATCACAGATCCTGAAACAGGCGAAACTGTCACAAAACTTATCTACACAACAACAACATTCAAAGAAACATTCGAAACAGAAAACTTCTTTAATGCTTTGTTGGTATGGCCAATGGCTCAGGTCATCAACTATACATCACCTGCACTTGGTGTAGCTGGTGCGATTGCACTGGTTACAGCTGGTGTGCATCTGCTGGTTACAGTCCTGACTTGGAAGTCAACACTGTCAACTCAGAGAATGCAGATGATTCAGCCTGAACTCAACAAGATTCAGAAGAAGTATGAAGGTAAAGATGATGAAGCTTCAAAGATGAAGATGTCCAACGAAATGATGGC
>JAZRUQ010000240.1:0-3025 GCA_045652605.1 Erysipelotrichaceae bacterium | reverse complement strand
ATTTGTCTTCCTAAGACCGCTTGGCCTCCGACTTATGAGGTCTTTGAATGCGCATTTATTTAATAAGACATGGTGAAACTCATGCCAATGTTCTTTTCAATACACCTGATCGTATGATGATTGGTGCTTTGGAAAGTCCACTTACACAATTAAATGAAACCGGACGTCAACAAGCTTTACAGACTCGTCAATATTTTGAAGGAGTTCATGTTGATAGGGTGATTTCATCCGATTTAGGCCGTACAAGAGAAACATCATCCATTATCTTTCCAAATCATGATGTGCAGTATACTTCTTTGTTGAGAGAAAGAAGTCTTGGTTCTGATGAAGGAAAACGTACAGAACTGTTGTTTCTTCATCCTGAGATGCAGCAGTATCATGTCTTTCCGGAAACAGATTCACTTGAAGTCTGTCTTTCAAAACGTGTACCTGATGGTGAAAACTATCTGATGGTTATGGACCGCTGTCGAAAAGTATTAAGTCAGTTTGATTTCAGTGAAGAAAAGACTGTTGCATTGGTTGCACATTTTCATACGATTCGATGCATGAGATATGTCCTTCTCAATAAAGAACCGGTTAAAGAGCTTTGTAATCTGATGATTCCAAATGCCAAGCCTGCATTATTTGAATATCAAAATGGCAGCTTTGTGGAAATTCAGCTGGATTAATCTTGAAATAAAAGTTCATTTCATAGACAATAGAAGAAGAATACAAGAGGATTGAATCATGGCAAAATTATATTTTTATCACGGGGCAATGGGAAGTTCAAAAACTGCAAATGCCTTAATGACTGAATACAACTATGCAGAAAGAGGACAGAAAGCTCTTCTGGCAAAGACAAACATCGATACACGTGATGGTGTCTATAAAATCAAATCAAGAATTGGTCTTGAAAAAGAATGCACACTGCTGAATGTTGTGTGTGAAATGTCCGATGAACAGCTGAGCAGCTATGATGCGATTATCGTGGATGAAATTCAGTTCGCTACATCTGCACAGATCGACTTTCTGGCTCACATCGTTGATGATCTGAAAGTACCTGTTATCTGTTATGGACTGCGTACTGACTTCCAGCTTAACCTGTTTGAAGGATCTCAGCGTCTTCTGGCACTGGCTGATGTCATTCAGGAAGTGAAAACAGTATGCTGGTGTGGTAAAAAGGCAATCTGCAACGCTCGCTACAACAAAGACGGCATCGTACGTGCAGGTGCTCAGGTCATGTTAGGTGCAAATGATGATTATATTGCGTTATGCAGAAAACATTTCATTGAAGGTAAATTGTACGGCGAAGACAAATAAAAAGTAGACTCATGTCTACTTTTTTCTTATGCTTGATATCCTGTATCAAAATCTGACCATGAACTATCTGTCTGTGAATCAAAGAAATCCTGTTCATAAATCTGTTTCATTTCCATGATTTCTTCAATAAACTCATCCGTCTGATCATCTCTAAACAAAGTAATATGTTCACCTTCAGCACATTCCTGTACAGTGATATCCTGTCCTTCATGATTAAACGCAATTGAATGAGGATTCTTTACCAGCATTTCCAGCAGATAACGGCTGTCTTCCCAGATGTTGTAGCCTTCACCACCACGCAGCATTGGTACATTTACCATGAAATCCACTTGATTTCTGCCTGTGCACTTGATTTCAAATTCCCAGTTTTCACCCATATCATAAACCATATGAATCACACTTCTTTTTCTTAGACCCAAAGCACCTAGCGGCAGCATATCTGCAGGAAGCTTATCTGTCATTTCATCAAAGTCTTCAATCAGACCAAAGATATCCTTTTTATACTTCAGTTGAAAGATATGTGAGCCCATTCCATCAAAAGCACTTATCACAGCATAAGCCAAATCAGAAAGCATCATATAGGCAGGTAAAGTAATTTCACGTGTGCTTTTGATGACATCATCCTTTAATGTTACTGTAAAATCATAGCTCTCATTGTGCATTTCCATGATATCCAGAAAACTTGCAATCCCTTCATGCAATGTTTCTTTTGGATCCATTTCACGAGCACAGATGACATCGATCAGAATGGACATCATCGCTTCCAGTTGTGTCTGTTCATCTGCACCATTCTGTTCTGTTTCTTTCAAAAAACGCAGAATCATTGGATCATTGGTTTTCAGCACTTCTTTTGCCATCTTTTCAAGATGACGATCAATTATTTTCTGAATCATATTGTGTACCTCTTTATTATTATATTATCAGATTCATCCTCATATGAAAACAGTGCCCTGTTCAGGACACTGCTACAACAATGGTATATTTTTCTGACGGCATTCATCTAAAATTTCTTTTGACCAAAGACTAGCCTGAACTTCCCCAATATGAACTTTACCAAGAAGCATCATGCACAGACGGCTTTGTCCAATGCCTCCGCCAATCGTGAATGGAAGCTCATCCTTCAGTACAGCCTGATGATAAGGCAAAGATAAACGCTCTGTACATCCAGCTTTTTCACACTGTTCTTTCAATGAAACTGCATCAACACGAATTCCCATGGATGAGATTTCAAGTGCACAGTTCAATGGTTCATACCAGTAAAGCAGGTCCCCATTGAGCTGCCAGTCATCATAGTCTGGTGCACGTCCATCATGACGCTGTCCATTGGATAACACTCCACCAATCTGAGTCAGAAAGACACATCCATACTTCTTTGTGATTGCGTTTTCTCTTTCTTTTCCAGTCATATCCGGATACATATCCAGAAGTTCCTGGGATGAAATAAATGTTACATCCTCTGGCAGATGATAGACAGAGTGCGGATATTTGTACCACACTTCATGTTCAATGTGCTTGATCACTTTTACAATCGTACGTACTGTTTCCTTCAGCATTTCTTCAGTGCGTTCTTCTTTTAAAATTACCTTTTCCCAGTCCCACTGGTCTACATAGGCAGAATGAAGATTATCCAGATCTTCATCACGACGAATCGCATTCATGTTGGTATAAAGACCTTCATGAGGTTTAAATCCATACTTTTTTAAAGCTGTTCGTTTCCACTTCGCCA
>JAZRUQ010000239.1:0-4725 GCA_045652605.1 Erysipelotrichaceae bacterium | reverse complement strand
GATGGAAGACTACTTCAGTGAAAGAAAACAGCTGAGAGTATGCATTCAGATTATTGATTTGCGTCATGGACCATCTAAAGATGATTTAATGATGCTGGATTATGTCAGATCCAATGGTATTCCAGTTCTGATTGTTGCGACTAAACAGGATCAGTGCAATCAATCGGAAACATCTAAGAACAGAAAGATGATTTCAGAAAAATGCAATGTTCCATTGCATCAGATTGTCTTGTTCAGTTCGAAGACTCGTAGAGGTCGTGATGAACTGATGGAAAAAATTGGAACTTATATCAATTAATTTATTAAGGCAGAATCAAGTATTTGATTCTGCTTTGTTTTTTATGTATATTTGTTTATAAGATGAGGTATACACGTTTATATTCAATCATGTTGTATTTCTATATTTTTCTATCTATCATACCTGGCGATTTTGGGTTGAGGGGGTGTTTCTTTGATTTATGTGATGTCAGATATCCATGGTTGTTACCAACAGTTTAAAAAAGCTTTAGAACTCATAGACTTTTCAGCTAAAGACACATTGTATGTTTTAGGGGATGTGATTGACCGAGGGCCATCATCAATTGAACTTTTGAATTATATGATGATGTTTGACAACATTATCCCTTTAATTGGAAATCATGAAGTTATGGCTATGAGCTTGCTTCCAAAATTGTGTACGGAAATTACAGAAGATAACTTTGATTCAACGCTGACGTTAGATGATATGTATTCTTTCGAGCATTGGATGCATGATGGTGGTCATATGACATTATCTCAGTTTCAAAAGCTTGAACGTGAGGAAATGGAAATGATCTTAGATTATCTGAATGAATTCAGTCTGATTGAAGAAGTGAAGATCAATGATAAAAACTATGTTCTTGTTCATGCAGGACTTTTAAGAAATGATTTAAGATTGGATCAGCTTCGCATTGAAGATTGTCTTTTTGCCAGTACACCTTTGACTTTAATGGGTAAGACAATTGTTTGTGGTCATACACCAACTGCATCAGAACGCATTGAGTTCAGTAAAGGTCAGATTCATATTGACTGTGGCTGTGTTTTTGGTGGTCAGCTTGGTGTTCTATGTCTGGATACTCTTCAGACATTTTATGTAAACTAAGTTCTATTTTTAAAACTCCTCTCATAAACTTTGGTTAGATGGGAGGAGTTTTTTTTGAAACAGGTAATTATTGAAAAGAAAATTGAATTGGATCATAGCTTTGAACGCATCGAACAACTATTCTGTAAAAAGCAGGCAAACACAGTTGCATCAAGTGAAGGCCTGCAATGCACAGGTACAATTGAAATTACCGGAATTGGGTATCTAGAACAGCATGCAGTACCTCTTCATGAAAGTATTGATTTAAGCATTTTTGCGCCTTTCAGTAAACTTTCCGATACAGAACAGTTTGAAGTTCAGATGGAAAATTATGATTTGAAATTAGATCAAAATATGCTTCTTTGTACTTTTGAGTTTCATGTCTATGGGGTAGTTGAGAAAGAAGTGGAAAGTAATCAAGCTTCAATTGATGATCTTCTTGATGATCGTCATGTGATCAATGAAAAGGTAAGATACGCTATGACTTATGCTAATGATACGTATTACAGTCTGGCATCAAGGTTTGATGTTGATGAAAAGGTTTTACGTCAACTCAATCACAATAAAAACATCAGCGGTAGAATGTTGATTCTACTTCCATGTGGTTGACAAAAGATGACCGATTTCCTATAATAGGAGCATCGGCGAAGATAAGGAAAAATTCTGATGCAGTGACACATAGAGAGTTCTGATTTGGTGTAACAGGACCGTATGCATTATGAAGCAGTCACCTTTGAGCTGGTTTTCTGAAATGAAAGTAGGAAAATCCGCAGTTCTGCGTTAAAGGCTTGAGTGCATACTCGTTTTTGAGTATGAAATAAGGTGGTACCGCGTTGATTTTTACGTCCTTAATATGGGGCGTTTTTATTTTATAAGGAGGAAAACACATGAAAAAAGAACTTGCAGCAAAATATATGCATAAAGATGTTGAACATGGCAAGTATCAGACATGGGTAGAAAAAGGCTACTTCACAGCTGGAGATAAATCAAAACAGCCTTATACCATTGTCATTCCACCACCAAATGTAACAGGTAAACTTCATCTGGGACATGCTTGGGATACAACTTTGCAGGATATCATTTCACGTTATAAGAGAATGCAGGGCTATGATATGCTCTGGCTGCCTGGTATGGACCATGCTGGTATTGCAACACAGGCAAAAGTTGATGCTCGCTTAAGAGAACAGGGAATTGATCCTCGTTCTATGGACCGTGAAGAATGGTTGAAACATGCATGGGCTTGGAAAGAAGAATATGCAGACAACATTCATGCACAGTGGGCAAAAATGGGACTTTCACTGGATTATACTCGTGAACGTTTTACACTGGATGAAGGGCTGAATCATGCTGTACGTACGGTCTTTGTTAAATTGTACGAACAGGGGCTGATTTATCGTGGTGAAAGAATCATCAACTGGGACCCAGTTCAGATGACAGCTTTATCCAATGAAGAAGTAACTTATCAGGATGATCCAGGTGCATTCTATCACATGAGATATTTCCTGGAAGGCAGTGACAGTGAATATCTGGAAGTTGCTACAACTCGACCTGAAACTATGTTTGGGGATACAGGTGTTGCAGTTCATCCAAGTGATGAACGTTATCAGAAGTACATTGGCAAGAATGTTATTCTGCCAATTGTCAACAAAGCGATTCCGGTTGTTGCTGACTATCATGCTGACCCTGAATTTGGTACAGGCGTTGTAAAGATTACTCCAGCTCATGACCCTAATGACTTTGAAGTAGGTAATCGTCACAATCTGCCACGAGTATGCTGTATGAATCCAAATGCAACAATGAATGAAAATGCAGGCAAGTACTGTGGTATGGATCGTTATGAATGCCGTAAGGCTCTGGTTAAAGATCTGGAAGAACTGGGTGTTCTGGTTTCTGTTGAAGAAATGATGCACAATGTAGGTCATTCTCAGCGTTCAGGGGCACAGATTGAGCCATATTTGTCAGCTCAGTGGTTTGTAAAGATGCGTCCATTGGCTGATGCAGTGCTGGATAACCAGAAAGATGCTGGTACAAAGGTAAATTTTGTTCCAGAACGTTTTGAAAAGATTATGAACCACTGGATGGAAATCACATATGACTGGTGTATTTCAAGACAGCTGTGGTGGGGACATCGTATTCCTGCATGGTATCGTGGTGAAGAAGTTTATGTAGGTATGGAAGCACCAGAGGGAGATGGATGGAAACAGGACGAAGATGTTCTGGATACTTGGTTCTCAAGTGCTCTGTGGCCTTTCTCAACTCTGGGATGGCCTGAAGAAACAGAAGACTTCAAGCGTTATTATTCAAATGATTGTCTGGTAACAGGTTATGATATTATCCCATTCTGGGTAAACCGTATGACTTTCCAGGGACTGCATTTCACTGGAAAGCGTCCATTTAAAGATTGTCTGATTCATGGTCTTATTCGTGATGAACAGGGCCGTAAGATGTCTAAATCTCTGGGGAATGGTATTGACCCAATGGATGTCATCGATCAGTATGGTGTGGATGCACTGCGTTTCTTCCTGACTACAAACTCTACTCCAGGTCAGGATATGCGTTATATTCCAGCTAAGGTTGAAGCAGCATGGAACTTCATCAACAAAATCTGGAATGCTTCTCGTTTCGTTATGATGAATCTGCCAGAAAACTTCAGTGATGCTGATGTTGATTTGAGTCATTTGTCTGTAACAGATACATGGATTCTGCACCGTCTGAATGAAACCCTTTCTCATATCAATGTGAACATGGATAAATATGAATTTGCGATGGTTGGTAATGAGCTGGAACGTTTTGTTTGGGACGATTTCTGCAGCTGGTACATCGAATTGTCAAAATCAACATTGAATTCAGAAGATGCATCCATCAAGCTTGCTGCTCAGTCAACTCTCTATACTGTGCTGAAGGCTATCATTAAGATGCTGCATCCATTCATGCCATTTGTTACTGAAGAATTGTATGAAGCGCTGTGCGGTGATGTATGCTGTATCGCTCAGTGGCCAACTGTGATTGATGGAATTGATGCTGCCAAGGCATCTGAAATTGATCTGCTGCTGTCCATTATCACTACAGTTCGTCAGATCAAGAAGGACTACAACCTGAAACCATCTGCACCAATTTCAATTCTGATACAGGATGCACAGGAAAATCTGGTTGTTCTTGATGAAAATCTGAAGGCAATTCTGGAAAAGATGTGCAAGGCTGCATTGACTGAAACAATCAGCGGTGAAGAACTGGTACGTCCAATCCTGAATGGTTCAATTCGTGTTCCAATGGGTGAAATTGTTGACCCTGAAGAAGAAAAGGCGAAACTGAACAAGGAAAAAGAACGTCTTGAAAAGGAAATTGCTCGTGCAGAAAACATGCTGAGCAATCCTAATTTTGTGTCAAAAGCACCAGCGGCTAAGATTCAAAGTGAAAAAGACAAGCTGGAAGGATACAAAACACAGTATCAGATCGTATGCGATCAGCTTGCTAAGATGAATTAAGTTGATTCAAATAGTTTAAAGGTACAGTCAATTGACTGTACCTTTTTTATGTGGACAATTTGTTATATTGAATAGACATTTTGCTTTAAAACATTGACTTTTGTTAAAAAAATATTATAATTGGTTTATAGCATAAAAAAG
>JAZRUQ010000238.1:0-4281 GCA_045652605.1 Erysipelotrichaceae bacterium | reverse complement strand
GTGGTCTTGAGTTAGGTGAAGTGGTTTCATCTTTGGCAGATGCATCTTTTTTAAAGACAAATACACCACTGAAACCTGTTGTGCGCAAGGCAGAATATGAAGACAGACAGGCTGCTAAGGAAAACAAGGAAGCTGCAAAGGTAGCTTTGGAACAGTGCAATGCATGCGTTGCAAAACTGAAACTGGATATGAATTTGATCAGTGCAGAATATACACTGGATCGTTCAAAGATTGTGTTTGTTTATGTTTCGGAAAATCGAGTGGATTTCCGTGAACTGTTGAAGGAACTGGCGGCAATTTTCCATTGCCGTATTGAACTTCGTCAGATTGGACCAAGAGACAAGGCCAAAATGGTGGGCGGACTTGGATCCTGCGGTATGGAAACATGCTGCTCAAGATATCTGAACAGTTTTGATGTTGTATCAATCAACATGGCTAAAAATCAGCTTCTGGCACTCAATATCCCTAAGCTGTCTGGACAGTGTGGAAAACTGATGTGCTGTCTGAAATATGAAGATGAAGCTTATACAGATCTTCGCGAAGGATTGCCTAAGCAGAATGCTCAGGTTGAATATGAAGGCAAGATGTATCGCATGACTTCCATGAATGTCATTACACGTACATGCAAGCTGGAAAACCGTGAAACTGCATTGTACATCACATTGGATGAACTGATTGAAAAGGGTACATTCAAAAAACGTGAAGTGAAGGGCGCTAAACCTCAAGCGCAGCCAGCAGAAGAACCTAAGGTTGAAGAGGTGACTCCAGTACAGGAAGCACCTGCACCAAAAACAGAAGAAGTAGAAGTGAAAGCTGAACCTACGGAAGAAGCAAAGCCAATCAAGAAAGACAAACCTCAGCGTCCTAAGAAAGAACGTAAGGAAAACTTCAAGGAAAAACAGGCTAAGGCAGAAATTGAACAGGCTGAAAAAGCTGAAAAGAAAGAAGATGCTGTACAGGAAAGAAAAGAAAAACCTGAAAAGCAGCATCGTCATGAACGCAAGGACAGACCTGCCCATAAGAATCACAAAGATCGTCCACAGAAACAGGAAACTCCTGCAGAAAACAGACCGCAGGGTGAAAAACGAAGTTTTAAAAAAGCAAAGACGGAAGAGACAGCAGAAAAGGTGGAAGAAACTTCAGAAAAGAAGCAGCATCGTCATCATCACAAAGGACATAAGCATCACCACAAACCTGCTGAAAAGAAAGAATCATGATTCGACAGAAGAGTTTTGAAGAAGGACAGACTTGTCTTTATCTGGTGGCAACACCCATCGGCAATCTTCAGGAACTGACACCTCGTGCAATTTCAATTTTAAAGGAAGTGGATTTGATTGCGGCAGAAGATACACGCAATACAATGAAACTTTTGAGTCATTTTGATATTCATACGAAGGTCATTGCCCATCACGCTCACAATGAAAAACAGAGCACTGAAGGAATCATTCAGCTGCTTCATGAAGGAAAACAGATTGCCCTGGTTTCTGATGCAGGATATCCTCTGATTTCAGATCCAGGACAGACGCTAGTGCCTCGCGCTATTGAAGAAGGTTTTCCTGTGATTCCAGTCAATGGTTCAAGTGCGATGCTTAGTGCGCTGGTAGCTTCTGGTCTATGTGCCATGCCGTTTTACTTCCATGGTTTTCTGCCAGCCAAGACAAGTGCTGCAAGAAAAGAACTGAATGAGCTGAAGGGGTTCAAGTGCACAATGGTGTTCTATGAAGCACCTCACCGCATTGAAGATACTTTGAAAGTCATGCAGGAAGTGCTGGGGGACAGAAAGATTTCTTTGTGTCGTGAACTGACAAAACGCTTTGAAGAATTTATTCGCGGTTCTATTTCAGAAGTGCTTGAAGTTGTTTCAGAGCTTAAAGGTGAAATGGTTCTGGTTGTGGAAGGTGCATCAGAAGATGATGCTGAAGAAATCGATGTGATGGCTTTGGTCAATCAGTTGATGGATGAAGGTCTTTCAACTAGTGCTGCAATTAAAGAAGCGGCAAAACGTACAGGGATTTCCAAAAACGAAATTTATCGTCAAGTCCATGCGTCTGAGTAATCAGACGCATTTTCTTATGGTATAATGAATGTACCTGAGGAGGAAACTCTATGAAAGCATATGAAAAGTATTTAAACGGCATTAAAACCATCATTGAACAGATTGAATCAACACAGTCAGAAAACATCATGAAAGCTGCAACATTGCTTGCAGATGTAACTGAAAAAGGCGGTATTATTTATGGCTTTGGGGCAGGACATTCTCATTTGGTAACAGAAGATGCCTTCTGGAGAGCTGCAACACCTGCCAACTATTGTGCACTACTGGAACCAAGCATCACAGGTACATTTGAAATCACGAAGAGCTATCTGATGGAAAATACGTATAATATCGGCCGTCATGTCGTGGACTATCATCGTGTATCGCCGAATGATGTCATGATTATCATTTCCAATTCCGGAAACAACATCGCACCAGTTGATGCAGCTATCCGTGCAAAAGAAAAAGGCATTCCAGTGATTGCGATTACTGCAGTCGATTATGCCAACTGGCTTAGAACCAAGCATCATGATGGTGTCAAACTGAAAGATGTGGCTGACATTGTTTTGGATAACTGCACACCGATTGGTGATGCCATTGCGGAAATTGATGGTTTCCCTATGAAGGTTGGATCTTCCAGTACAATTCCAATGGTTCTGCTTCAGAATATGATTCTGACACAGATGGTTGAAATTCTGGTTGAAAGAGGATATGACCCGGATGTGTTCTACAATGGTCATCTTGCCTTTATGAACAAAGATGCAGCTGATCATAATGATAAACTGGTGGATAAATATTTCTATCGTATTCGAAACTTATAAAATAAAAAGATCCCGTTTGTGATATCACAAACGGGATTATTTAATGACTTATTTCCAGTTGTCAGCTTTTTCTGCAAAGTGAGCTTTTGAATATCCGCACAGTGGGCAAGCACCAGGTGCCTTTTCAGCTGTGTGTTCATAACCGCAGATGTCGCAGATCCAAGTAACTTTTTCATCCTTGGCGAAGACTTTTTCAGTGTCAACATTGTTTTTAAGAGTTGTATAACGTTCTTCATGTGACTTTTCAATCTTAGCAACCATGTCCATCTGAGCAGCAATTCTCATGAAACCTTCTTCACGAGCAACTTTTGCCATTTCTGCATACATTTCAGTCCATTCATAGTTTTCACCTTCAGCTGCCATTTTCAGACATTCAGAAGTTGTAGGTACACCATTGTGCAGGTGCTTGAACCACAGGTATGCATGTTCCTGTTCGTTGCGAGCTGTTTCTTCGAAGATTTCAGCAATCTGTTCGTAACCTTCTTCACGAGCTTTCATTGCGAAGTAAGTGTACTTGTTTCTTGCCTGGCTTTCTCCAGCAAATGCCATTTCTAAATTCTTTTCAGTTTTTGAGCCTTTCAGTTCCATGTGTCTTCCTCCTTCATCATTAAACACTTTTTGCATGTTCCATAGAACGTGGTTTTGTGGTTAGCGACATCAAGCTTAAGCTCATGACGTACCACGTCGTCGAGTTTTTCATTGTATTTGATTGGCAAATCATACATGGCACCACACTCTGTGCATTCAAAGTGGTAGTGCGGCTGATTGTTGCTGTCGTAGACGAATCCTTGGTTGTTGTCACGGACTTTTTTAATTTTCCCTTCTTCAACCAAAGTATTCAGGTTGCGATATACGGTTGCGATGCCAATTTTTGGGTTGACTTTCTTTGCCTTCATCGCAATTTCTTCTGCAGTCATGTGTTTTCCTTCCCCAAGAATAATCTGAGAAATAATTTCACGCTGTGTAGAGAATCTGGCCACACGATCACCTCCAATAATGATAACCGTTATCATTGTATTATATGAAAACTTATTTGTCTAGACCTTTTTTTTAACTTTTTTTAGAGATAAAACGGGATTGTTTTTATTGTTTCTGTTTGCTGTGGAGGATGAATCTTTTCTTATAAAAAGGGAAGAATAGAAAGAGGAATGGAAAGGAATGAACTTTTGATCATAAGAAATCAGACATTCAAAATCTTAAGTGTAAAATGTAAAAAAAACCTTTTGAAAACGTATTCGTTCGTGGTTTCACAATTGACTTTTTATAGATGAACTTCTATAATGATGATGTGTCATAAGGAGGACTTAATAACATGACAGTAAAAGTAGCAATTAACGGGTTTGGCCGTATCGGTCGCCTTGCTTTCCGCCAGATGTTCAGTGCTGAAGGTTACGAAGTTGTAGCTATCAACGACCTGACTAGCCC
>JAZRUQ010000237.1:0-2062 GCA_045652605.1 Erysipelotrichaceae bacterium | reverse complement strand
TCAGTAATTAACGAAATTTGCTGACTCTAGGGCAAAACCGTAAGGGTTTTGCCCTTTTTCTTAAAGATTGGAGGGAATAGAATGGAGAAGGAAAATATTCTGGCAACATTTGTCAATGGGTGTAAGTCTGTTGGAAAGTCTGCTGTGGAAGGTTTTTTGTCGTTTATTAACAATTTTGTAAAAGGCGATATCATTACTAAGATTTCTTACTTCATCATGGGATTTGGATGTCTTGCTAGAAAGCAGATTGTCAAAGGGCTTCTGTATCTAGGGGTTCAGATTGCTTATATCTATTACATGCTTCAGACAGGTTTTTACTATGTTACGATGTTGGCTACATTAGGTATTCATCAACAAGGAGAAGTCTGGGATGAAGAACTGCAGATTTTTAAAGTTGTTCAAGGGGACAACTCGATGCTTCTGCTTTTGTTTGGGGTAATTTCAGTATGCATTACAATTGGATTCTTGATGGTTTATGTAATGAATACTAAAACTGCCTATAATAATCAGTGCCTTCTTAAAGAAGGAAAAAAACTTCCATCCTTTAAACAGGAATGGAAGGATCTTTGGGATAAGAATTATCATGTGACTGTGCTTGCACTGCCTATTGGTATGACTTTCTTGTTTACTGTACTGCCGCTGATTTTTATGATTCTGATGGCGTTTACTAACTATGACAAGAACCATCAGCCTCCAGGAAATCTGTTTACCTGGGTAGGTCTGGAAAACTTCCAGAAAGTCTTTGGTGGCAACCCGATGTGGGGTGAAACATTTGGTCGTCTGTTTGTGTGGACAATTATTTGGGCCATCTTTGCGACATTCTTGAACTATATTTTTGGTATGCTGCTGGCGATTCTGATTAATCGCAAGGGAGTGCGACTGAAAAAAATGTGGCGTACTATCTTTATTATCACAATTGCAATTCCACAGTTTGTGTCTTTGCTTCTGATGTCAAAGCTCTTGCATGATCAGGGGGCATTGAATAATCTGCTGCTGGATTTGGGATGGATTAGTTCGTATATTCCATTCTTAACGAATGCAACTTATGCGAAAATTGTAGTTATTGTGATTAACTTGTGGGTAGGTATTCCTTACTCTATGCTGATCACTAGTGGTATTCTGATGAATATTCCTGCTGACTTGTATGAAGCATCTCGAATTGATGGTGCCAATGCGTTCCAGCAGTTTATCTACATTACGTTGCCATACATGCTGCATGTAACAACGCCTTACATGATTACGCAGTTTGTCGGCAACATCAACAACTTCAACGTTATTTATCTGTTGACAGGTGGAGGACCACTGTCACTTGAACTGTATCAGGCAGGTTCTTCTGACTTGCTGGTAACATGGCTGTATAAGCTGACTGTTAACGAACAGAACTATGCTCTGGCTAGTACAATTGGTATCTTGATCTTTATTATCTGTGCGACTTTGTCCCTGATTACTTACAATAAGACAAGTGCTGTTCAAGAGGAGGATACATTCTCATGAAAAATGCAAAGACAAATAGAACGATTGCCAATGTGCTTTCTCATGTGTTTCTGACTGTTTTAAGTATCATTTGGCTGCTGCCTGTTGTATGGCTGCTGATGCAGAGTTTCCGTGCAACTCCAACAGGAGCCTTCCCTAAGGCGATCATTCCTGAGACTTGGACAATTTCAAACTATACTCGTCTGTTTACTGAAACTGACCTGTTCAACTTCCCACGCTGGTTTATGAATACACTGGTGGTTGCGATTGCCAGCTGTATCTTAACGACAATTCTGACACTTCTGACTGCTTATGCATTCAGCCGTCTGCGCTTTAAGGCTCGTAAGCCGCTGATGAATGTGATTTTGATTCTGGGTATGTTCCCAGGATTCATGTCCATGATTGCGGTGTATCACATTCTTAAGGCTATTGGTCTTGCACAGAGTCTGCTTTCACTGGTGTTAGTGTACAGTGGCGGTGCAGCAATGGGATATTATGTTGCCAAAGGGTTCTTTGATACTATTCCTGCATCCATCGATGAAGCAGCAATGCTGGATGGTGCTACAAAGAACCAGATTTTCTGGCAGAT
>JAZRUQ010000236.1:0-1744 GCA_045652605.1 Erysipelotrichaceae bacterium | reverse complement strand
ATGGACGCAGCATTGATTATAGTGATGTGTATTTGATGTTGTCCTGTTCTGCAAACAATGTGGGGCAGTACAATCAGCGTTTCTCAGTTGTGATTGAGCTTCCTGAATTGTCTAAAAGACCATTGATTGAACGTTTTGATTTGATTAATGCCTTCTTTTCAGCTGAAGCTCAGAATTCAAAGCGCTCTATTGAAGTGACATCAGAAACCATCAAGGCACTTCTTTTGACTGATTTTGCCTACAATGTCAAAGAACTTCGCAATGAAATCATCACGGCATGTGCCAATGCTTATGTTCGTGTAGTGAATGAAAATGATAAGAATATGCTGGTGGTGCTGAATGATTTCAGCGCAAAAGTAAAACGCAGTTTATTGATGGTCAAGGAACATTCCTCAGAATTGAATGAACTTTTATCTGATCATCAATATGTACAATATGATCAGGATAAAGGGTATCAGGGAAAACGCATGGAGGGTGTTTATCACAATATCCAAAGACAGTACGAAGCGTTATCTAACCGTGGTGTAAATCCTGATTCCATCGAAAGTACGATCAACACTCATATTAAGAACTTGTTTAATAAGTATAGTTATCATAAAAATGAAGATGATACAAAGAACCTTGAACAGCTTTCTAAGATTGTGGATCGTGAAGTCATCAAGATGGTGTCCTATTTCCTGGAAAATGTTGAAAATGAGTTGGGCAAGAAGTTCAAAAGCAATGTGTTTTATGGATTGTGTCTTCATGTGAATTCTTTGATTGGAATGAACACTACACATCAAAGAATTTCAAATGATCAGATTGTCATGACAATTCAAAACAATCCAAAAGAATATGCAGCGGCATCAAAATTAGCGAATCTGATTTATGAGCGTTATGAATTGCAGCTGGATTTATCTGAAATTGTCATTCTTGCAGGTTTTCTGATGGAACATGAAGAAGATGAAGCAGAAAGAAGACCGGTCCTTTTGTACATTATGCATGGAAATAAGACGGCAAGTTCACTTCGTGATGTGACCAATGCTTTAACGCAGTGTGAAAATGCGTATAGTTATGATTTGACTTTGGAAACAGATTCACAGACAGCGATGGAAGAATTGAGAATCCTGATTCAGAAGATTGATCGTGGAGCAGGTATTCTTGTCATTTATGATATGGGTTCCATCAAGACCATGATTGATGCACTGATGGAAGAAATTGATGTAAAAATCAGATACATGAACATTCCGGTAACTTTGATTGGTATTGATGTAGCTCGTAAATGTTCAATGGAAAGCGATATTGATACAGTTTATCATGTGGTCAACAAAGAACTGTGGAGCTTAAGAACGAAAGAAGACACGAGAAATACTGTGATTGTGACGCTGTGTCATACTGGTGAGGGTGGAGCGCTTCATTTGAAGAGTTATATTGATCAGAATTCAAGATTAGGATTGAAGACCATTGCCTTGGCTATTTCAGATCGCACTAAATTATTGAATGAGGTCATGGAAATCAGAAAGACATATACCATTCATGCCTTTGTAGGAACATATGATCCAAAGTTATTGGGAATTCCTTTTATTTCTATTTCAAAAGTCTTTGATGTTTCATCCGATCAGCTGGATCGAGTGCTGATGTTTGAACCGATCAAGGCTCCAACAGCGGACTACAACAAGGTATATGATCGACTGGATGAACAGTTTAAATATACATCGATCGCTAAATTAAAATCAGCAAAGTCGGATCGTAGCCATGTCGTTCT
>JAZRUQ010000235.1:0-7228 GCA_045652605.1 Erysipelotrichaceae bacterium | reverse complement strand
ATGGAAATCGACAAAAAATTCGCTTTGATATGAATACGATCGGCAAAAAAATGAAATACAACGTCAAAACAATCAAAAAACAGCTGAACACATTTTTTTAAAGATCAAGCTGCAAAGAAGCTCCAACTTCAATGGCAACTGTTGTCAAAACAAAACTCAACAGTGCTGGAAGTACAACAAGGCGCAGATTGATGTGTTTACGATATTGAATAACCAGAAGCAGATTCAGTACCAGCCCAATCATGACATTCAGCGCAGATGCCCTTAAAATAGACAAAATCATTGGCAGAAACAATACAAGTATAAGCTGCATAGAAATCCCCTTTCAATTTCTGTATCAAAATTAAATCATAATTTTTTTATCCATGAAAATTATATCAAAATCAACTTATAAATTATAGTAGACCATACTTGCTGTTAAGCTTGATACAATCATCAATTTTGTCACCTGTAAACTATATAAATAAACTTTGCAGTTTCATCATTTTTCTTTCATCGAAAAAAAGGAACAGTCATTCTGTTCCTAGCATATAGTAAATTAAAACTACGGTTCCAAGATTTTGTTCAGAAAGTCACCATTCGAATCTTCCCAAAATCCATTTGAAGCGACAAGCGACCAGGAATATCCATGATAGCTTATCAGCTGTTTCATTGCACTGCTGCTGGAATTCTGATGACTGATAATCATAGCACCAGATTTATCACTGTTTTCTGTACAAGTTTCATATGAATTGTAATCTCCAGAAATGTCCTGTCCTTCACCCTTCTGTTTTCTTATACAAATCTCAAAATCTTCATAGCCATATTTGACCTCAATGAGTTCATTGTTCATTGTGCGCACACTGAAAACAGTATATTTATCCGCAATCACTTCAGGAAGACCAAATGAAAATCCAGTCACAGACTCTGCTTCTTCAATGGAATCCCAGCTTGACCATGGATTTGCAATCATCGTGTTCTGCGAAATCTGTTCCTGCTCAGCTTTTTGACTGCCACATCCTGCAAAAACAGCAGAAACAAGACAGAATAATATAACTATGGAAATTGTCTTTTTCATCTTCTCACCTTTATCAAATTCTGATTCATTATAGTTGTATTATAATACAATTCATTCAAAAAAGGGGCAGTTATCTGCCCCATAAGCTGGAATTTACTTCTTCAATACTTTTTTACACCAAGTACGTGTATTGCAGTGTGGACACAATAAATGACGAGTTGTTCCTCTATGCATTGCCATCATTGCTTCTTTATAGGTAGGAACAATTTCGTAACCACAATTTTGACATTTATAAGCACCTACACTTATCTCAAGTTTTAATGCATAGAAGCACGGAATTAAGAATACAACGCAAATTGTGAGAATTGTGATGAGCTGCCATATTCCTTCAGGTATCAAAAATGCAGCAATAAAGATACCCGCAATTAGGGCTGTCATACTTACAATCATAATTGCCCACATAGAAGCCCAAATTGTTTTGTTTTTCTTTTCTAATTCTTTTGCCAAATCAAGTAAAAGCTGTTCGTTTTTCTGATTACTGTTTTCCATATTGTTTTTCTCTCCACTTAATAATTCATTTACACTGATGCCAAGAATATCACAGAGCTCAAGCATAAGCGAAGTATCAGGCATTGCAATGCCTCTTTCCCACTTGGAGATTGCTTTATCAGTGATACCCAGTTTTTCTGCCAACTGCATTTGTGTTAAGTTCACCTTTTTTCTGCACTCAGCAATAAATCTTCCTGTCTTTATTTGGTTCATGGACTTCCTCCTTTCGCACACAGTGTAACAACGCTTTCGCATAAAACACACCTACCACTGGTTTAGTGAGGAGAAATAAACCTATGCTAGAGTGGAAATTGACTGTCAATTCACGTATTTCAACTCAATTCTATCACAATAACTGCTTAATTATAAAAGTCCATTTTATGGGCATCATGTGTGCAAAATTAATAATTTTCAAGTTATATAGACCCTTGGGAACAAACAAAAAAACTGTCCAGATAGATTGAAATCCATTCTAGACAGCTTTATATTTCATTAGTTCAGCAGTTTTCACAGCTATTTGATTTCATCGACAACCAAAAAATCTCTTGTATTCAATTGCCGCAAAAATCAATGCCGCAATACCATAACTCCAGTTTTTTCCTTTTGGAACCAACAGATAGCCAAGCTTAGGCAATACTGGCAAAGGAATCGTAGGACCGCTGATTTCAGGAAAGGCAACTTCATCCTCATGAATTTCCAGTGCCTTTACACAAGCTTCAAAACCCTTCAGTGCAGGTTCAAGAAATTTCTGATCAAGATATCCGCATCTGATACCATGCAGCCATCCTGCACTGATCAGAGCCGTAGCAGAAAGCTCTCGATAAGACTTGTGATTCAACAATGTATTTACAGTACCATCTGCATTCAAACATTTCAAAATAGCTTCGCTTGTCTGCTGATACAGTTGAATAATTTCTACTGCTTCGGGATGATCTAACCCAATGTGATCCAAAATCATTGGAAAACCGCAAATTACCCATCCATTTCCCCTAGCCCAGAAGATATCCTTAGGAAAAGCTTTTTTCTGCTTTACCCAAAAAGAATGGGACCACAAAGAATGAGTTTTATTGTACATCATTGAAGCATATTGCTTTGGCTGTCTTGCTGCAAATTCAAGCAACTCATCATCTTTATTTTCTTTGGCATAGAGTGATGTGAATACGCTGAACATCATCACACTATCCACCCAGACACTGGGCGGGTAAATTTTAGACTTGGAACTTGAACCCAGATGATTTAAACAATCCATAATCAAACGAGGTTCATTTCGAATATAATTCAATACTTTTTCTGTCAGTCGCTGATAAGATGGATCCCCTGTCCTTTTGTACATGGCATACGTAATCAATCCTGGCGCAGCTGTATCTGACTGATCTACCGCGGGGTCTTCCCTGACCCATGCATCACAATACTGCTTTAAAAAAGAGGTATAGGATTCTGCTTTGTTTTCTTTATCCAGTTCATCCAATGCATATCCAAGTAAAGCTTCACCCCACATCCACTTCATCTTAGGATCCCAGCTAGAAACAACGTAATCTGCCAGGTGTACAACTTTCTGAACATATGATTCTTTAAATTTCATTCTTTCACACCCTTTATGAAATCACTTTAAGCAGTTGGTCATATTCAGTTTTTTCACTTTCATCCAGTTCATTCAATGTATTTTCTCGTTTATGTTTCAGATACTTCTGAACAAGAAGATTCTTTTTCTGACCTAAAACATAGCGTTTGGCCACCAGATATCCAAGCAGCATAAACACCATGCATGTCAAAGCCATTGAATATTTAATGCCGTTTTGCGCAGATAGTGCCTGTACTGCAAGGGCCTCATTATACCCAGTAAATTCAAGTACCAGTGAAAACATGAAGATGACAAAAGCTGAACTGCTCTTTCGCGCAAAAGTCATAATGGCGCTGCAGCATCCACTCTGTCGTTTTCCAGTGAGAAGTTCACTTGCATCCACCGCATGAGGAAACATAATCCATGAAGTCAGCTGTGCACCGGCAAATCCAAGCGCCACAAAGAAGACACAGATATAAGCTGCTGTCAGATTTGATCCAAATACTGCAAAAAAGATCAGCGCAACAATGGACAATGGAAGTCCGAATCGATAAATCAGATTGACATCCAGCTTTTTAATCAAGCGATTGACAAGTGGAAATGCCAGCAGCTGAACACCGATAAAAATACCCAGAAAAATCGTTACACTGCCTTTAGGTGTTGTCACATAAGCTGCAAACAAAGCTACACCGGTTGAAAACACATCCATGCACAATGCCTGGCTGAGATACATGCCGACCAGCTGACGGAAAGGTCTCACTCTCAAAGGCTCTACAAATTCCTTAATTTGAAACTTCTGCGTTTTCTCAGGAATTTCGACACGTTCTTTGACAAACAGAGCACAAAGGATAACAGGTACTGCAAACATCAGACCAAAGCCAACACCGACTACCAGATACAGCGTCATCAGATTGATAGCTCCGCTTTGATACATATCCAGCACAACCGAAGGCAGCAATGTGCAGATGGCAGCTGCTGCAGTTGATACCACAAGACGCATCACATTAGCGCTGTCTCTTTCTTCACTGTCTGTACTGATTTCTGAAGAAAGCGAACTGTAGGACACCGCAATCATAGTTGCAACCGTGTTGTAAAAAAGATAAGTTACAACACAATAAACAAATTTCAAAGTTTCCTGCATTTCTCGTACAGGAAAGAAAATCAGCGCAAATGCAATTGGAAGCAGACATCCTCCTAGCAGTACATAAGGGCGACGTCTCCCCATTTTTGTCTTGGTGTTATCTCCAAGAATCCCCATCAATGGGTCGCTGATCGCATCCCAGATTTCTGAAATTAAAGTGACTGTTCCAGCCAGCACAGGTTGTAAACCAATTACATTGGTCAGAAAGAAGAAATACAGAACACCGACAAGGGCCTGACCTCCACCTCCATAAAAATCTGCCAAGGCAAAGAATGTCTTTTCCTTCCTGCTGATAGATTGTGTTGTCTTATTCATGATGCTTTTCCTTTCTGTCTGCAGCATATTGCAGACAAGTTTTAAAACTTAATGTGATATCCTCATAAGGATGTTTTGTATTCTGTTCAATAACAGCATAGCTGCATTGAACCTTTTCTGCTTCATTTAAAATGCTTTGAAAATCAATGATTCCTGTTCCAACAGCCCCATCTTTCATGACAATTCGAAGTCCCTTTCGATAAAGTACCAAATCTCTCAAATGGATGCCAAGCAGACGACTTCCAAATTTCTGAACCTGTTCTACAGATGAATATCCGCATCTTACCGTCCAGTATGTATCATGCACAAACTGAATTTTATGAGTCCTTTCAATCAGTTCATCCATTCTTGTCTTTCCATTGGAACATCGTTCATACTCCCAGTCATGATGATGGTAAGCCAGTGTAATTCCATGTTTCTGATAAATTTCTGCCAAAGAATCAAGTTCACTCACAAATTCATAAAAGACTTTTTCCGAACCAAAAATACAGTGAAATGGCAGCATGGAAAGCACAACATTCTTGCATCCTGTCCTATGACAGAATTCTACAAGTTCATCACGATGATGAAATACATCTTTTGGTTTTGCCTGAATGGATACAATATGAATGTCATGCTGTTGTATCAAAGAATGGATTGTATCAGCATTTTTCTTAGTGAACTTCATTCTGGAAAGTTCAAAAGCTTTGATTCCTAAACGAATCAATGGTAAATATGCATGTTCAAAGCTCTTCTTCTGAGCTTTTCGTATTGTATATGTCTGTACGCCTATCTTCATTTTGACTGCTTTCTAGAGGCTTTTTCAAAATCAAGCGTCAATGTCTTTCCATGAAAGGAGAATGTCATGCATTCAGCTTTACGCTCAACCTTATTCTCAACATAATCATTTTCAAAGCGTGCATATTCTGTATCCATCACTTTGCCATTCACTTTGAAATGCTCATTGTATTTAACATCAAAACTCAAATCATTGGTCGTGTATTTAACCTGCATCTGTTCAAATGAACACTCATTGCTTAAAACACGTTCAATAAACGCATCAAAACTTCCATCCTGTGCAACACTGCTCAACTCAGTAATCCATGCATGCTGCTGACCTCCAGTAAAAATCAAATCATAGCGAACATCAGAACTTGCCTCAATCAATTCCCTGACTTTAGTCTTGATTTCACTGCGATCTTCTTTCATCATCTCAGCACTAATTCCATCCATATCATCTTTAAACATCAGCACTGCATCATGATCTGACATCGCATGCATCATGACATAAGTCTCATGTACACGCCCAAAAATATAACCTTCAGAAAGGTAATCCAATTTCACTTCATCAAACAGTCCTACCGGGAAATAAGCATGAGTATATTCAACGATATGAGGTTCCATGAAGCCCTTCTTTGAAGGGATATCATAGATGGACACATTGACATTCTTTTCCTGCACTGAATATGGCAGACGTCCATATCCAACCCAATACTGACTTCTTGAACTGTTTCGCATTGGCTGAGCATTGTGAACAGTTAAATTGCCCGACAAGGTACTCAAACTAATCTGATGCTGATCTGCATAATCACCTGCAAAATGCTCCTGATTCGTGCTCATGGAATAGTACGGCGTCTGATACGTATACACATTGGCTCTTTGAATTGCTTTCCCATTGGTAGAAGGATTTAACAGATTTGAAATCAGACCATAAGAATGACTCAGTGATAAAGGCCACAGATTGACCAATCTGAAATCATTCAAAAACTCGTTATTGAACAGATTGTTCTTCTTCAAATAGGCAATTGAATTATCAATAACCTGTGAATTCGTAAAAGCTTCCATTCCTGTCTGCATCATGATTTGGCCAACAGACTGCCCAACCAGACCATCTTCAACCAGTTCTTCAAGTGTAATTCCATTGCTTGATTTGATAATCTGTTCCTGTCTGTCATCCTTCAGAATTTCAACAAGTATTTCAGGAACTTCATAAAGAGGCTTCCCATCAACTGTCTGTTCCATCATTCTTCTGAAACATACAAAAAAGTTCGTTGTCGTTGACATCACTGCATCACGATTTCCTAATATCAGCTGAATATAAGGTCTTAAGCGATTTCCTGTGTCATCACTGGATTTGTTATCCATATACATTCTTCCACTTGCAGACATGAAGGCATATTGTTCATTGCCATTTTCATCAACATAACGATAAGACTGCGTCACAATATCCATCAAAATCAGATCCATGATGATTTTCATCTGTTCAACCATCATCTGATCTTCTTTTGGCGCAAACTGAATAAAGTTTGCCATTGGCCCTATATCTTCAGGATAGTAATTGTTGGAATAGTATTCGCTGAATCCATACAGGAAACGCTGCTGCATCCATGCCTGAATTCTTTCTTTTGCCATTTCCATATGTTCAAGACCGGACTTCCCATCCGCAAACGTTTCTTCCGGCCAGCTCATCCCTGCCAGATATTCCGTCACGGCAAACAGAATCTGATGATTTTCACTCCAATGACACATGCTGTCAACGCGTCCATCTTCCTGATCCATCCAGTATTTAAATCCAGTCAAACACGTTTTGATTTCCTGTTTGTTCCACTCATGCAGACGATGCTGATTCTCAAGATAAAAGCGAATCATTGCATTAGCAGTAAAATCCGCACAATCCTCACGCACA
>JAZRUQ010000234.1:0-25275 GCA_045652605.1 Erysipelotrichaceae bacterium | reverse complement strand
TGTTGAAAACTGGAACAAGACCCATCGTTTTGGCGGATTTGTGTTTGTTCTGATGGGATTATGGATGATTGCTGCATCATTGATTCAGCTTGATTTTATGGTTACCATCATCCCTGGATTAGCAGGTGTTGTCTTACCTGTCATCTACTCTTATCTTTTATATCGCAAGGAGAGTGAAAACAAAAATGATTAGAGAAAATGTCATCGTCTGTGCAAATCAGAAATATCCGCTGAAAGGAATTTTAACGATTCCAGAATCAGATGTTCCTGTTCCTGCAGTGATTTTTGTGCATGGATCAGGTGCTTCCAATATGGATGAACAAATTGGTGGGCTGACTCCTTTTAAAGATCTTGCGGAAGGTTTGGCAGAATTTGGAGTTGCTTCGCTTCGTTATGACAAGCGATCTTTTGCACATGGTTTTAAAATGCTCAGAGATAAAGAGATAGAAGTGACGGTGAAATCTGAGACAATCGATGATGCGATTGCTGTAGCAGATTTATTGAAAAGTGATTCTCGTATTGATGGCAAGAATATTTTTGTCATTGGTCATAGCATGGGAGCGATGCTGGCGCCTCGTATTGATGCAGAGGGTGGAAGCTTTAAGGGATTGATTCTAATGGCAGGAAGTCCTAGAAAACTGGAAGAAATCATGATGAGTCAAAATGCTGAAGTCCTCTCTAAAACAAAAGGGTTGGTACATTGGATTGTTGAAAAGCAGATTGCCAAGCTTGAAAAACAGTTTGAGGGGCTTTATGAAATGAGTGATACTCAGGCAAAAGCGACGAAGATGGGCAATGGAGTAACATTGTACTATTTCAAGGAAATGGGTGAACATTCAGCTTCTGATTATCTGATGAATCTGACAAAGCCAGTGCTGATTCTTCAGGGGGAAAAGGATTTCCAGGCAACGGTGAACGATGACTACAGCCAGTATCAGAAACTTATGGAAGGCAAAGAGAATGTCACATTCCATTTGTATGAAGGATTGAATCATGCATTTGTAAAAAGCATCAGTGATGATATCATGATGGCTAAACAGGAATATAAGCCAAGAAGAGATGTTGATAAAAGAGTCATTGAAGATATTGTCTCGTGGATCAAAAGAAGTTCATTGTGAACTTCTTTTCATTTTATGAATATGGTATCCTATATTTGTTAGGGGTTTAAAATCTATGAATTTAAAGAAATATATTGGTGATAAAACATTCATGAAAACAACGCTTGCCGTAGCTGTTCCGTTGATGTTTCAGCAGCTGGTAACAAGTTCAGTTAACCTGATTGACAACATGCAGGTAGGACAGTTGGGGGATGCTGCACTGGGTGGAGTTGCGGCTGTCAATCGTTATTATATGATTGCGACTTTCGGTACCAATGGGGTTCTTGCGGCAGCTGCTATTTTTATTGCTCAGTATTTTGGGGCAAAGAATATGCAGAAAACAAAAGAATCATTTCGTTTTTCAATTTTATGCGGCTTTGCGATTATGATCCCTTTTGCCTTATCGGGGTTATTTTTTCCAGAGCTTATTGTCAGATTCTTTACGGATGATGCTGCAATTCTGCAGCAGGGTATTGAATATATCAGTGTTGCAGCCTATACCTTCTTTCCAATGGCGCTTTCTTTCAGCATCAACAATGCATTTCGTGCCTGTGGAGAAACTAAGAAACCACTTGTCATTGGGATTTTGACTGCATTATGCAACACTGCACTGAACTATGTTCTGATTTTTGGTCATTTTGGATTTCCTGCATTGGGGGTTAAAGGTGCTGCTTTAGCAACATTGATTGCCCGTATTTTTGAAATGGTGACCTTGCTGATTGTTCTGAAGATGTCAGATATGCCATTTAAGACAAAAGTGCAGAATGTACTGAAATTCCCTAGTGAACTTGCTAAGCGTATTCTAATTAAAGCTGCTCCGTTGGCTTTGAATGAAGTGATGTGGTCATCGGGTATGGCAACCCTGTTTAAGTTTTACAGTACAAGAGGTCCAGAGGTCATGTCTGGATATTCAATTTCAGGGACAACTTCAGACATTTTCTTTGTTTTGTTTGGTGGTATGGCAGTTGCATCCAATGTGCTGATTTCACAGGAACTTGGTGCAAATCATCTGGAAGAAGCCAGAGACAATGGCTATCGTCTTTTGGGTTTCAGTACAATGCTTTCTGTCCTGTTTGGAGCAGGATTGTTCTGTTCGAGTTTTATTGTTCCACCTTTGTACAATGTCAGTGAAACTGCACGAGAAGTTGCTTCTTCAATGCTTAAGATTCAAGGGGCAATGTTCTGGATTTATATGTTTACCTGCATGTGCTATTTCATTTTAAGAGCTGGTGGAGATACCAAAAATACTTTGCTGATGGACTCAGGCTTTATGTGGACATTTAATCTGCCGCTGGTGGGATTGTGCACTTATCTGACGGATTGGCCGATTATTGGTTTGTATTTGGCAGGTCAGGTTACTGACTTTATCAAACTTGTTATTTCATATAAAATGGTCAGCAAGGAAAAATGGGTCCGTAATTTGACGGAAGGTCATCAATAAAGGAGAATAAAAGAATGAATAGAGAATTTTTGAATGAAATGCTGAAGACGATGTCTGTATCAGGACATGAAGAAGAACTTCAGAAAAAAGTAATCAGAGAAATGAAATCATACGCAGATGAGATTGTATCTGATGCAACTGGAAATGTAATTTCTGTATTGAACCCGCAGTCTGATGCAAAGGTTCTTTTATGTGGTCATATTGATGAAATCGGATTTATTGTGACTTCTATTTCACATGATGGTTCATTAAAGGTGACCAATGCAGGAGGAGTGCGTGCTGTTTTGTATCTGGGAACACAGGTGCAAATCAAAACAAAGACAGGTATTATCAATGGTGTTGTGATTACCAACAGTTCATTGACGAAGCGTTCTGATTTAAGCTGTTCAGATCTGACGATTGATATTGGTGCATCTTCTAAAGAAGAAGCAGAAAAGCTGGTATCAGTTGGTGATCCTGTCTGTGCTAAAACAGATGTGCTTCCTTTGTTGAACGATCGTCTTGCAGCTCGTGCAATGGATGATCGCATTGGTGCTTTCATTGTGACTCAGGCATTGATCAAGGCAAAGGAAAAAGGCTGTACAGCAGGTGTTTATGCTGCAACAACCGTGGGTGAAGAAACATCAATGCGTGGAGCATATTGGGCAAGTGTGAAAACAAAGCCAACTTGTGCGATTGCAGTAGATGTAACGTATACAAGCGATTATTCTGGTGTGGACAGCACAACAACGGGTGAAATCTGTTTAGGCAAGGGGCCTGTTTTGTGTCATAGTTCCATCGTTTCAAAGAAGATGAATGCTGTGCTGAAGCAGTGTGCAGATGATTTGAATATTCCTGTACAGTACGAAATTGCACCAGGCAGAACGGGAACAGATGCAGATAAGGTTCACTTCACCAATGAGGGTGTACCGACTGCTCTGGTTTCAATTCCGCTTCGCTATATGCACTCATCCATTGAGACACTTGATATGAAAGATGTAGAACAGATTATTGATTTATTGGCTGAGTTTCTGTGTGTGTTCAGCAAGGATATTGATTTAAATCCATTAAGTTAAGAAAGACCTCCAGATTTGAATCTGGAGGTTCTTTTATCTGCTTTACGCATGAAAATGAGCATGATAAAATAAATTTATGGGATACAAAGAAATACTTTTCAGTAAAAATGGAATAGCAACATATACACTCGCAAGAGAGTTCATTAAATATCACGTAGGAGATAAAATTCCTACGGTATCAGAGCTTAGCGAGACTTTTGATCTTGCACGTGGCACAGTGCAGAATGCAGTAAAACTGCTTCAGCAAAGTGATGCAATCCGCATTGAATCCAAGGGGCATATTGGTTCTTACCTGACAAAGAAAAATATGACGATTCTGCTGGAGTTTGCGGGCATTTCTTCAATCGTGGGTGTTATGCCTTTGCCTTATTCCAAACGTTATGAAGGACTTGCATCAGGTCTTCTTGTGACAATGGAAAATCATTACAATATCCCGGCTTCCATGGCGTTTATGCGAGGGTCAAAGAATCGTGTCAGCATGCTGATTTCAAATCGATATGATTTTGCAGTCATTTCCCGTGCTGCAGCAGAAGCGATTATTGCTGAGCATGACAACATTCTGGTTGTTATGACATTCGGCAAAAATTCATATTTAAGTGAGCATGTGATTGTTTTTAAAGACGACAGTATGAAGGAAATCTGTGACGGAATGAGAGTAGGCATTGACTATGATTCTGTTGACCAGAGAATGCTGACGGAACAGGTGTGTCAAGGCAAGGATGTTGAATATGTCAGTGTTGATTATTCTGGTATACTTGAACGTGTTCTGCATGGCGATATTGATGCTGCTGTATGGAACAAAGATGAAATTACAGATAAATATGTCAAGGTCAATTATACAGAGCTGAATGAGCACGATACGACTTCTGAAGCAGTTATGGTTGTCAGCAAGCATGAGCCTGAACTTGTTGAACTGCTAAAGAACATCATTGATCCGGAAACTGTTGTAAATATTCAAAGACTTGTACTGGAAGGCAAAATTACACCAAGCTATTAAGGACTTAATGTAGAAATTAAGTTCTTTTCTTTTTAGTTTAGTTGACTTTACTATGTGATGGATATAAAATGAACATAGAGTCAATATACAAAATTTTGTATTTTGTGTTAGAGGAGATTATGGCAAAAGAAGTAAAGTGCTACAAGTGTGGAAAAGTTCATGACTTGACATATAAAACAGTAAAACAGACAATCAGATGTTCCCATTGCAATGCGCACATGACATTCGACTTGAAATCAATTCGAAAGTTGAAGATGATGCGCTATCTGTTTGTGGTGGTAATTGTTGCGGCGTTGATGCTGGGGTTTAATCAGGTTGAAACCTTAGATAACTATGTTACATTGATTTTGACATGTATGGGTGCGATGGTATTCTCGCTGTGGTCTGATCGTCTTTGTCTGTATGCCACTTATCGATTCACAAATGTGAATTATGTTGAGTGTCATCCAGAGGATAAAAGAAAAAATACAAAACCTAAACAGAATAAGAAAAGGAGATAGAACATGGATTTTACAGAAAGATTAGAAATGTTTTTGGAAGGTGAAATGATTACTGTTGATGATGTGAGAAACATCAACAATATTCTCGATATGTTTAAGGAAAAGTATGGTGTTACTTTGACTGAAGAAAATGCATCTACATTTGTTTCCCATGTGTGCGCTGCATTCTATCGCTACTCTGCAGGAGAGGAAATCGATCCGCTTCCTGAAGAAGTAGTGAATGAAGTTGCTTCACAGCCAACTTATGAATTGTCTGTTGAAGTATTTGAAAATATTATGAAAGTAATCGAAAAGCCTTTCAGCGATGTTGAAAGAGGCTACGTATTACTTCATATAAATAACTTAATTCAGCTTTTAAAAAGCGAAGGGGAATGGAATTAAGTTGTCAAAAACAAAATAGTAAAGGAGAAGAAAAATGGAAGGAATTATTACTAGTTTTGAATTTCCGCTGTGGGCTAGAACAGTCGTACTGGTAATGATCTGTGCTTGGGCTGCTTTGCTGTCTCATAAGTGCATTTCAAACTTTAACGATGGTGCTAGACCTGTATTCCCAGAATTGATGGAAGGCCGTATGTCTCGTGCTGAATTCGCTGTCGTTGTTACTGGTATGGGATTCGGTTGGGTACTCGCTGGGTTCTCTCAGTGGCTCGGTACTGGGCTGATCGCATGTCACTTGACTCTGATTGCTACTGACTGCTTGGGTGCTTGGGCTCCTAACAAGTGGGCTGCTCTGGGTATCGGGGCTGCTTATGGTCTGCTTTGCGCATTCGGTACAGAAGCTATCAATGCTATGTTCACAGCTCTGCCTCATAACTTCTTGAACGACCTGACTAATATCTCTACACCTACACTGCCAATCTTCTGTATGTTCCCTGCAGTTGCAATTGCTGGTCAGTTTGGTGCTAAGGAAGGTATTACTACTGGTGTTATTGAAGCTATCGTTTACATCGTTTGCACTATCGTTGGCAGCGTAAAGATCGGTTCTATCTCAATCAGCCTGTATCCATATACATTCGCTATGCTGGCTGGTATGATCTGCCTGATCGTTTATGCAGTTAAGAAGGGTAACGAATCTGGTTCAGTTGAAACTGATGAAGAAGAAGAAAATATGTTCTCTAAGAACGCTGCTCGCATCAAGTCTAACTGGAAATATCTGTGCGTACAGGGTGCTCTGAACGCTCTGGGTATCAAGATTCTGGCTCAGGCTTATCAGCCATATGTAATCAGTGCTGCTGTATTGGCAAATGACATGATGCCATTCTACATTGCAATGGTTGGTGTTATCATCGCCTTCATCCCTCTGATTGTTTCTACATCTTTGGCAACTGGTGTTTACCAGGCTGTAGGTTTGACTTCAGTTATGCTGTTTGGTGCTCTGGCTCCAACTTGGTGGCTGGCTCCAATCTTCGGTTTCGTTGCAGAATTCGTAGAAATTCAGCTGGTTGGTATGCTGGGATCTCTGCTGGCTAAGTTCCCTGAACTGTCTAAGAGTGGTGACCACATCCGTGCTGGTATGAGCGCAACTCTGGGTCTGGCTCTGACTATCGGTGCATTCCTGGCTGCTAACGCAACTTGGGGTGTTGTAGGTATCATGATCGTTGGTGGATTCTATGCACTGAACGAAGTAACTGGAAACAGACTGCCTAAGACTGCTGTTGGTCCATTCGGTGCTGTAATCGTTGGTATCGTATACAACATCGTACTGTTCCTGGGTCTGCTGGGCTAATTCAATTATTTAGGAGAATACGACAATGTTAAAACTCGAAGTTTGTGGCTTGGGTGCTACAAAGACAACGGACATTATTAAGAAACAGTTTGCTGGTCAGGTTGAAGTAATCAACGATGCTGACAGAATTGCGGTTCGTAAAGTAAAGAACGGTGAAGCAGATTTCTATCTGGGAAGCTGTGAAACTGGTGGTGGAGCTTCTCTGGCTGCTGCTTTCGCGGTTTTAGGATTCAAGAA
Organism: Erysipelotrichaceae bacterium; assembly: GCA_045652605.1. Lineage (GTDB taxonomy): Bacteria > Bacillota_I > Bacilli_A > Erysipelotrichales > Erysipelotrichaceae > RGIG1896. The sequence goes on along the minus strand of JAZRUQ010000234.1, from coordinate 18,222 downwards.
CTGCCTGACTGTTTCACGTCAGGGAGTAGTTCCAAATGAAGCAAAGATTCGTCAGATGATTTATGGTGGATCTCATAAAGCATTTGGATATGTTCACACACATACTGAAAAAGTTGTACCAGCATTAGTACAAGCATTGCTTGATAAAGCTGAAGGAAAGCCTGAATAAGGAATAATTCATTAGGGCATCAAGTTGTACTTGGTGCCCTATTTTTTAAAAATGGTTGCGGGAGAGAGATTATGATTAGAACGGTATTGGGCGATATTGAAAAGAATGAATTTGGTAAAACAATGTGTCATGAGCACTTCATTATTGACTTGGACAAAGTGCGTCATGATGGAATTTCAATGATTGAAACAGTGGAAGAAGTTGTTCCAGAAATTGAAATGATGATGGATCTTGGGGTTGAAGCTGCAATTGAAGTGACAACCATTGATCTTGAAAGAGATGTTTTGAAGTTGAAAGAAATCTGTGAAAAAACTGGATTGAAAATGGTTTGTTCAACAGGCTATTATCTGTCACAGTTCCATCCTGAATGGTTAAATGATGCAACTGTTGAGGAAATTGCAGAAGTATATATTAAAGAATTGACTGAAGGTATTGATGATACAGGGATTAAAGCAGGGATTATTGCGGAAATCGCATCAGGACCTAAGTCATTTGTAGGAAATGAAAAGAAGATTCTGGAAGCTGCAGGTCTTGCAGCTGCTAAAACTGGATGTGCTGTCAGCACTCATACTGGTCGTTATACAGCTGTTGAAACAATTGAGACTTTGCTGTCATACGGCATGAATCCAGATAAGATTATTATTGGTCATCAGGACTTGATCAATGACAGTGAATATCATTTGTCTTTGCTGAAGTATGGTGTCAACATTGCGTTTGATACTTGCGGCAAGGTCAATTATATGGCGGATGAAATTCGTGCAGAAAATATGCTGAAAATCATTCGTGCTGGCTATGGTGATCATATTATGGTCAGTGATGATGTTTCCAGAAGAACATATTTTGTTTCACATGGCGGTGTAGGTTATATTGCTGCCTATAAAACTGTACTTCCTTTGCTGAAGGAATACGGTGCAACGGATGAAGATATCCGTAAGATTACAACAGATAATCCAGCTCGAATTCTTGATAACGACTGGAAATAAAGAAAAGGCGGTGTTTTGATGTTTCTTGAAAAAGTACAGGAAAACAACAAACCTCTGGTGGAGTATGCGTTTGAATTACAGCAGAAGGGTTTGATTTTACCGGATACATATGTTTTAGATTATGATGCAATCATGGAAAATGGGAAAAGCATGAAAGATGCAGCAGCTCCTTTAGGAATTAAACTGTATTTCATGCTGAAGCAGATTGGTCGTAATCCGGAAATTGCCAAAGGTCTGATGGAAGTTGGTTTTGATGGCGTCGTTGCAGTGGATTTCAAAGAAACACTGGTGATGATGAAAAACAACATCAAGCTGGGAAACATTGGTCATTTGGTGCAGGTGCCAAAGGCAGCATTGAAAGAGGTTGTTAAGGCTAGACCTGAAGTAATGACAGTTTATTCTTATGAGAAAATTCTCGAAATCAATGAAATTGCAAAAGAACTGAACATGGTGCAGCCTTTGCTGATTCGTGTGAACGATACAGATTCAGCTCTGTATTCAGGTCAGGTTGGTGGATTTCTGATTTCAGAACTTGAAGAACTGCTCAATAAAATTGAAGCATTAAGCAATGTCAAAGTTGGTGGATTGACTGTCTTCCCTGCACTTTTGTTTGATGGAAAGAAAAATGAAATCGTTCCAACAGACAACTATAAAGTTCTGCAGCGTGCAGTGGCAATCACAGAAAAGCTGGGCTATCAGGATCTTTTGATCAACATGCCGTCTGCTACATGTACTGCATCAATTCCATTGATTAAGGAGCTTGGTGGAAACAATGGTGAACCTGGACATGGTCTGACAGGAACAACACCTCTTCACAAAGTAACTGATCAGAGAGAACGTGTGGGTTACGTTTATGTGAGCGAAGTATCTCATAACTATCTGGATAAGTCATATTGCTATGGCGGTGGACATTATCGCCGTGGTCATATGGAATATGCATTGGTTGGAACTTCATTGAAGAACGCTGTGACAACTCGTGTTGAAGCTCCTACAATGGAATCCATTGATTATCACTATGAATTGGAAGGTAATTTCAATGTGGGTGATGCAGTTGTCATCTGTGCACGTACACAGGTGTTTACAACAAGAAGCCATGTTGCAATTGTGAAAGGATTAAGCACTGGAAAACCTGAACTGACAGGAATCTATGACAGTTTTGGTGAACCTGTGACATTAAAATGGTAATTCAATATGAAGGGAAATTACGATAAGCAGCATCGTCTTGCACTGCATAATCCATATGGATCTGTGGTGAAAGTATTTGATGCAAAAGAAGATGATCTTCTGGTTGGGATTAAAAATGTAGCATCGATTCCAAATACATTGATGCACAAACTTGAACCTCATGGTTTTTCACTTCATACAATCGATAAGAAATCACAGCTTGCAGGTCGAGCTGTGGATACAGAACTGATCAATCCAATTACAGGACATTACATGTCAGGGTCTTCTTCTGGTACAGCACTGAATGTATTTGCAGGAATCAATGACCTGGGAATTGGGAATGATGGAGGAGGCAGTGTGCTGGCTCCTGCGATGTGTGTGAATATTTATGGTTTTATTTCAAGACTTATTGAAAAAGATAGACAACAGAAAGCGAAAGCGAATACAGATGGTATTGTCGCTGGGAATTCATTGGGATTTCTGGCACGTGATCGTGAAATTCTGTTTAAAGCCATTGAAGTTGCAACTGGTGTGGTAAAAGCTGAGGATGCTGGTGTTGTCTGGACAGATAAGCACTATCCTGGCATTGACTCAGAAGTTGTTGAAGTGATGGATGCCAATGCACCACGAGGTCCATTGACAGAATATCTGAAAGAAACACTGAAAAAGTGTGATGTTCTGGTTGTGACAGAAGGTCCTGTGGATCTGCATGGATTTGGTGATTCATTGTTTGGCCACTTTGATGAAAGAACAAAAGCCATCCAGATGGAAGCGAACAAGGGCTATGTTCGTGTCTGCAACATTGCCAACGCAACAGCACTTGCAATTCCACAGACTGGACTGGGAATGGCGACTTTGCTGATGTGTGAAAGCACAGAAGAGAAAGTTGCAAAACTGCTCAAACTGAGCGAAAAAATTGAACATGTACATGATGAACTCATTGAACGTTATTTCCTGGATCTGGACAATTACTTCAATGAAGGTTATCAGATTTAAGGAGGAAAACGTATGGAAGCATATCCTTTGGAAAGTATTAGTGTTAGACAGGCGATGCAGAAGCAGTTCAGACTGGTTGAATGTGCAATGCACCACTTTGAAGGCAGTGAATTTCTGACTCGTGGGGATTTAGGAGTTCATCAGCCTGAAAATCAGCCAATCACAACAATGAAGGCTGAAAAGGCGATTGCAGAGTTTTTTGGTGCTGAAGACTGTATTTTAGTGCGTGGAGCTGGAACTGGTGCGATTCGTTATGGTCTGACTTCAATGATTAAAGCAGGTCAGAAAATGCTGGTACATGATGCTGCAATCTACTCAACAACAGTAACAACTGTTGAAATGCTGGGATTGGACATCGTAAAGGCAGATTTCAATGATTTGAATGAGATTGAACGTGTGATGAATGAAAATCCGGATATCGTTTGTGCCCTGGTTCAGTACACACGTCAGAAGCTGGATGATCGTTATGACATGGGGGAAGTTTTGCAGAAGATCAAATCCTGCAAAAATATTCCAATTCTGTGTGATGATAACTACGCAGTATTGAAAGTCGATAAGATCAGTTGTGAATTGGGTGCAGATCTGTCTTGTTTCTCAACCTTCAAACTTCAGGGGCCTGAAGGCATTGGCGCAGTTGTGGGTAAACATGAATACATCGCAAAAATCAGAAAAATGCATTATTCAGGTGGATGCCAGACTCAGGGCTGGGAAGCGCTTGAAGTGCTTAGAGGTCTGGTGTATGCTCCAGTCATGCTGGCAATTGCAGCAGAAACTGGTGAGGAAGTTCTCAAGCGTATCAACGAAGGTGAACTGGCTGGAGTAAAGAAGGCATATCTTGCCAATGCTCAGTCAAAAGTTCTGCTTGTAGAATTTGAAGAACCAATCGCAAAACAGGTTCTGGTTGAAGCTGAAAAGATGGGCGCACTGCCAAATCCGGTAGGTGCAGAAAGCAAATATGAATTTGCGCCTCTGTTCTATCGTGTTTCAGGTACATTCCTGAAGACAGACCCAACATTGGCATCACGCATGATTCGTATCAATCCAAATCGTGCAGGTGCTGATACAGTGATGAATATTCTGAAGAAAAGCGTTGCGGCTGTTTCTGAGGTGAAATAAATGGATAAGCGTTTTGTTGTCATTGTGCTGGATGGTTTTGGTATGCAGGCAATGGCCGATGCTGCTACAGCTCGTCCTGGTGATGAAGTTTCTTCAACACTTGGAAGTATTCTTCATGATTATCCAGATTTGAAGCTTCCAAATCTTGAAAAATTAGGTTTGATGAATGCATATGGCTATGAATCTGCACAGATGAAATTCTCTGAAACTGCAGTTTATGGAAAAAGTGAATTGATGCATTTTGGTGCTGATACATTCATGGGACATCAGGAAATTATGGGTTCATTCCCTAAGCGTCCTCTGGTTCAGCCATTTCAGATGAAGGTTGATGAAATCAAGGCTCATCTGGAAGAAACAGGCCACAAGGTAGAAGTACGCTCTAATGGAAACCTGCGTTACCTGCTGGTTGATGATTACTGCACTGTTGGCGACAACATTGATGCTGATTTGGGCATGGCCTATAACTGTACTGCACCATTGGATTACATGAGCTTTGAAAAAGAGCTTGAAATTGGTCGCAGAGTACGTGAAATCGCAACAGTAAACCGCGTTATTCCGTTTGGTGGTACGGGAAACACTATCGAAGATGTACTGGCTGCAGAAGAAACACGTCAGGATACATTCATTGGTATTCATGCAGTAAAATCAAAATCTTATGAACAGGGTTATGAATGCCGCCATTTAGGATATGGTGTTGATGAAAAAGTTCAGGCACCAACAATCCTGACAAATCATGGAGTACCAGTTTCTCTGTTTGGTAAAGTTGCAGATATTGTAGCGAATGATGGTGGAAAACTGGTTTCCTGTGTTGATACAGCAGAAGTGCTGGATCTGACAATTGAAGAAATTAAAAGAATGCCGCATGGTTTCATCTGTACAAATGTACAGGAAACTGATTTGGCAGGCCATTCTCAGGATTCTGGATGGTATAAGAAACTGCTTGAAATTTCGGATGAAAAAATCGGAAAGATTCTTGAACTGCTGAATGACGAAGATATTTTGGTTGTTATGGCAGACCATGGCAATGATCCAAACATTGGCCACAACCGTCACACTCGTGAAAATGTACCTCTTCTAATTCGCAAGAAAGGTCTTGAGGGTGTGAATATTGGACTAAGAAAAACATTATCTGATGTTGGGGCAAGTGTCTGTGACTATTTTGGTGTACCAACAACTCAGAATGGAACATCGTTTATCGGTGATTTGAAGAAATAAAAAAAGACAGACACAGTTTTGTGTCTGTTTTCTTTTAGGAGGAAAAACATGAAAGATATGGTGAATTCAGCAACAGGTCCTGTTGCACTTGATGATTTAGGTATTATTCTGCCTCACGAACATCTTTTATTCGCAAGAGATGAGCGTTTGCCTTTTTTAAGACAGGAACTGATTGATTATAAAAATGCAGGTGGATCAGTGATTATTGATATGTCAACTCCTGAAATCTGCAAGTCTTTTGAACGTGATGAAAGAATTGATACACTTTATGAGCTGGCACAGGAAACAGGTGTTACTCTGATGTATGGTACAGGTTTTTACAAAGAACCTCGCCTGCCGGAATTTATCAAAGATAAGACCATTGATGAGCTGGCAGAGATGATGATTCATGAAATTGAAGTTGGAAGAGGGACTCATAAAATTAAAGCCTCATTGATTGCAGAAGTAGGTTCCAGCAATTACACTGTTTATGAAACTGAAGAGAAAGTGCTTAGAGCTGCAGGACGCGCTTCTGCAAAAACAGGTGTTGCCATTACAACTCATACAGGAAGAGGAACAATGTACAAGGAACAGCTTCGTTTCTTTGAGGAGGAAGGTGCAGATTTAACGCGTGTTGCGATTGGCCATCAGGATGTTTATCCTCGTCTTGAAGAACGCATGGAAGCGTATGAATATATTTTTTCAAAAGGCGCAACAGTTCAATTTGACTGCGTTGGAAAAAGAGGATTCTTTGAAATTCATCTGGATATTGACTATGGACAGAAATTTCCATATGACGAAGATCGTGCAAAAATGATCAAAAAGTTTGTGGATATGGGTTATATTAAGCAGATTATGATTTCCTGTGATATTGATGGGCCTATTTTATGCAAGCATTGGGGTGGATGGGGCTATTCTCATATGTTGACAAGTTTTGTGCCGATGCTGAAAAAAGAAGGGTTATCAGATGAACAGATTCATCAGATTATGGTTGAAAATCCAAAGAACATGTTAAGAAGAAAGGTGGTCTAACATGAACACTGTAAAAGAATACTTAGTGAATCAGCTTGGAATGAAGGTCTGTGCAGATGAATGCTGTGCAATGATTTCAGAATTATTGGAAAATCCAGATGGTTTTACAGAAGAAACAGGCATTGCCTTAAAAAATGAAGCAGAAAAGATTTCAGAAGATCTTGAAAGTCCTGAACATAGCCGAAAGATTCAGAAAATCCTGATTGAGTTTCTGAATCAGGAAGTGCAGGCAATACCTTTTGAAAGCACTCCATTAAAATCAATTTCCTTGGAACAGTCCATTAAAAATCAGTATCGTTTTGTTGATATTCTTCATCGTCATTTTGATGGATATGAAGCATTGGAAGCGGGTGATTATGGGTGTGTTTTGGGATTGGGAAGACCAAGAAGAACAGCCAAAGCAGAACAAGTGATTGCAGAATACTTTCATGCAGAAGACTGCATTTTGCTAAGAGGAGCAGGAACAGGGGCAATCCGTGCTATTTTATTTGCGACTGTTGAAAGAGGTACAAAAGTACTGGTGCATGATGCATCCATGTATGTGACAACGCAGATTTCAATGGAAGGTCTGGGTGCAGAGATCATTAAAGCAGATTTTAATGATTTCGCTCAGGTTGAAAAAGCATTGAGAAATGGAGTGGATATGGTGTATATCCAGCGTACAAGACAGGCAATGACAGATTGCTACGATACAATTGAATTGATTGATTTCATTCGTAATATCACACCAGATGTAAAGATTGTCGTTGATGAAAATTATGCAGTCTTTAAAGTAGAACAGTTGGGGTGTGAGGCTGGTGCAGATTTGTCGACATTCTCATGTTTTAAGGTCATGGGAATTCCTGGAGTAGGTTGTGTTGTAGGGAAAAAGAAGTTCATTGATAAGTTGAGAGAACACAATTATTCAGGGGGTGGACAGGTCCAGGGGCCTGAAGCCAGTGAAATTCTGCGATCATTGGTCAATGTTCATGCGCTGCTGGGGACACAAAATCTTGCAGTCGAAGAAACTGCACAGAGATTGAATTCCAATGAGGTAAATCATGTCAGAAAAGCAGTGAAGGCAAACATCGAAGAGAGAATTCTATTGGTGCAGCTGGATCTTCCGATTGCGAAACAGGTGATGGAACATGCAGCTAAATTGGGAGCGTTGCCATATCCTGTGGGATCAGAAAGTCGCTTTGAAGTTCATACGATGTTTTATCGCGTATCACGCACAATGATGGAAAAGGATCCAGTATTCGCAAATTACGTTATTCGCATCAATCCGATGAGAGCAGGAGCGGATACTGTATTAAGAATTTTAGATCAGTCGATCAAAGCAGTCTTAAGTGAATAGGAAAAGCGTTTCTATTTGTTTGGAATAAAAGGAGAATCATAGTATGCAATTAAATATTCAGCCAATACTTGATCGTGCAACACGCATCATTGAGACTCACAAAGTAACAGAACAACCAGGTGCTTATGCACGCTGGATCTGGCAGAATGAACAGAGTAGCCGTCGACTGGGAATCAACGAATATGGCTGTGCCGATGCAGCGAATATTCTGTATATGATTGGAAAGTTTCCTAAAGAAGCGGAAGAACGAGCTGGATGGGTAAAGACACTTCAGTCATTTCAGGATGAGAAAACAGGTCTGTTTTATGAAGAAACACATCATACGTTTCATACAACAGCCCATTGCATTGCAGCCCTTGAACTGTTTGAAGAAAAGGCGAAATATCCAATTGAAGGCATGAAGCATTGTTTAACAAAAGAAGGTTTATTCCATCTGCTTGATCATCTTGATTGGCATGATAATCCATGGACAGCATCTCATGAGGGGGCTGGCGTCTATGCAGCGCTGGTCTTAAACAAAGAAGCAGATAAGGAATGGCAGAACTGGTATTTTGAATGGCTGTATGAAAATATGTGTCCTGAGACTGGTTTCTGGAGAAAGAATGATGTGCGTCCAATCATGAATGCAGATTCTTTTGCAGGGGTAAGAAAAGCTCCTTCTGTTTTCCCATATCTTGCAGGCAGCTTTCATTACCTGTTTAATCACGAATATGCGCATATGCCAATTCGCTATCCTGAAAAGATGATTGATACTTGTCTTGAGATTTATCGTACAAAATCATGGGAAAGATTAGGACGAGCAATTTCGTTTGCAGAAATTGACTGGACATACTGCATTAGTCGATCATGCCGACAATCTCATCATCGTTTTGATGAATGCAAGGATACGGTGCGTGAATTTGCGAAAGACTATATTGAATGGCTGCTTTCGCTCGATGAAAAGACGCATGATGGATTGAATGATATGCATACGCTTTTTGGATGCATCTGTGCTCTTGCGGAGCTGCAATCCTTCTTGCCGGGTGAAATTTTAAGTGATGTTCCATTGAAACTTGTGCTGGATCGCAGACCATTTATCTAATAGAAAGCAAGAGGAAAAAAACTATATTTTTGTATAGAATACAAGCGAAATTTACAAAGACTTAAATAGATTTTTCTTCAAAACAAGAGAAAAATACAGTATAATATTTTCATAGGTACGCAAAGCGTAACGGAAGGGAAAGAACTAAAATGAAAAAGTTATTCAAACTTGCTCTGGCCCTGATGCTGGTGCTTGGCATGGTAGCATGCGGAAGCTCTGACACAGGTACAGACACACCTGCTGGCGATGAAAAAGTTGAATTCGCTATCTGGCACACATTCACTAAGGCACAGGAACAGATGCTGAACGATTTCGCAAGTGAATACATGGCTGCTCATGAAAACGTTACAATTAACGTTGTTGGTGGTTATGATTATGCAACTTTCGAAGGTACTGTATCTGACGCTGTAACTAACGGTGTTGGTCCTCAGCTGATCTTCAACTATGCTTCGTTCGCTAAGAACTTTGATGGTTATGACATGCTGCTTCCAATGGAAGAATACTGGGATTTCAAACTGTCTGATGTAACTTCTGCAAACTATGTTGAAGAAGCTAGCTCATTCGATGATGGTAAGGTTTATGCTGCTCCAATGCAGACTACTGGACCTCTGCTGTTTGTCAACAAGACAATCTATGATGAACTCGGTCTGACTCTGCCTAGAACTTGGGATGAACTGAAAGCTAACTCTAAGAAGATCTATGAAGAAAAGGGTCTTGTTGGTTTCGCAGTTGACTCTGCAACTGACTTTGCACAGGTTCTGATTCTGCAGACTCACAACGGTGAATACGTTGATCTTGCTAACAAGAAAGTTGTTTGGAACGACGATGCTCTGACTCAGTGGGTTGAATGGTGGGCAGAAGGTGTTCGCGAAGGTTATTTCCAGCTGAAGGCTCAGTCTGCTGATGGATATAACTCAGGTGACATCAACTCTGGTATCCTGGCTTCTTATATCGGTTCATCTGCTGGTCTGCCTTACCTGGGTGGACAGGGTGCTGATGCTACTTGGGAACTGGCTGTAACAACAATTCCAGTAATCGATGAAAATTCAGTAGAAGTAGTTAACTGGAACCGTTCAGCTATCGGTTTCAAGACTGGTAACGAAGCAACTGATGCAGCTATCGCTGATTTCATCGCTTACCTGATTGAACAGAATGGTCGCTGGGTACAGATTCTGAATGCTTACTCTCCTTACTATGCAGTACAGGAAAATGCTGACTACCAGAATTTCGTTTCTAACGATCTGGCTCTGACAGCTCTGGGTAGACAGCTGGTTAACGGTATCGTTCCTCCTACATTCTCTGGTGCTAACCAGGTTCGTACTGAACTTGACACTATGATGAAGGGTGTTCTGAACGAAGGCTGGACAGCTGCAGATGCTGTAAATACTGCTGCTAAGAATGCTGAAGCAGCAATGAACGAATAAGTCAAGCAATCTAAGGGCTGAGGGTTATTCTCTCAGCCCTTTCTTAAATGTTTTCTGTGGTTGAAAGAATGCATGTTTTTTCGAACATAGAAAACAATATTTCTGTAAATACAGGAATAAAAAATACAGACTGTTCTGAAAGGAGATTTCTATATGAGCAAGCTTCTGGTATTCTGTCTGGATGCACTGTGTACATGTGATATTGAGTACATGAAAACTCTCTCCAATTTCAAACCTATCTTTGAAAAAGGAAGCTATATCAAGCATGTTGAACCAGTATATCCATCTCTTACTTATCCATGCCACTGTTCAATTCTGACAGGCCGCACGGTTAAAGGACATGGTATTTCCCATAATGAAATGGTGAGTGTTGAAGATCCGCATGCACCATGGTTCTCGTTGAGATCACAAATCAAATGTCGTACCTTGATGGATGTGGCTCATGATTACGGTAAGAAAACATGTTCATTGACATGGCCGGTATCAGGTGGTGCTGATATTGACTACAACATGCCAATGATTGTTCCTATTGATTATCAGGGAGACAATCCATATCAGTTTTATGTAAATAATGCTACACAGGAAATTCTGGATCGCTATTTCTGGAAATATGAATATCTATTGACTGGTGAAAAGCGTTCATTGGATGAATTCACAATGGAATTGGCGATTGATATTCTGGAAGATTATGGTCAGCCAGATATTATGCTGGTTAAGATGTGTGATCTTGACAGTATGAAACATCGCAATGGTATTCAGAATGAAGTTGTCAACAAACAGCTGAGAAAGCACAATGAAGAACTTGGTCGTCTTTTGAAGGCTGTTGAAAAGTTCGGTGATCTGGAAGATACGAACATTGTCATTCTGGGTGACCATGGACAGTCAGATGCAGTACAGAACATTAACTTCAATTTACTGTTGAAGGAAAATGGATTCATCACAACAGATGAAAACAACAATCTGGTCGATTGGGATGCATATTGTCATTCAGCATCGATGTCTGCATGGATTGAATTAAAGCGTAAAGATGATGAAGATCTGAAGAAACGTGTTTATGATTTCCTGCTTTCATGCAAGGAAAAACCAGAACTGAACATTGGATATGTTTTCACTAAGGAAGAAGCTGAAGAGCAGTTTGGTCTGGTAGATGAACACATTGATTTTGTTATTGAAGGTAAGGAAACAATGAGTTTTGACAGTACACTTGCTGGTAAAGACTTGTTTGAAGAATACCTGAAACCTGGATGGAGTCATACAATGGCATCACACGGGTATCTGCCATTCGTGAATGAAACAACAACATTCATTGCCTGCGGTAAAAATGTAAAACAGGGTGTCGTCGTTGAAAGAGGAAGCATGCTGAATGAAGCTTCAACAATGGCTGCAATGCTGGGCATGGAAATGAATGATACTGAGGGTACACCTTGGACTGAAATCTTAAAATAAAAGGGGAGAATTCTTATGAAGATTACAATCGATCACCTGACCAAAGACTTTGGGTCAACTATCGCTGTCAATGACTTCAACGCAGTGATTGAATCCGGCGAACTGATTGCCCTGCTGGGGCCTTCTGGATGCGGTAAATCAACAATGTTGAACATGATTTCCGGTATCCTGCCATCAACTACTGGTAAAATCTACTTCGATGAAGATGATGTAACTGATGTTACTCCTGAAAAGCGTGGAGTTGGTCTGGTATTCCAGAACTACGCATTGTATCCACACATGACTGTGCTGGAAAACATTGCATTCCCACTGGAAATCAAAAAAGTGAAAAAAGCTGAACGTGAAGCAAAAGCAATCGAGATGGCTAAACTGGTTCACGTTGATATGCTGCTGGACAGAAAACCTAAACAGCTGTCTGGTGGTCAGCAGCAGCGTGTTGCAATTGCACGTGCTCTGATTAAGAATCCTCGTGTATTGCTGCTGGATGAGCCTCTGTCAAACCTGGATGCTCGTCTGCGTATTGAAATGCGTGAAGAAATTCGTCGTATTCAGCAGGAAACTCAGGTTACTACAATTTTCGTAACACATGACCAGGAAGAAGCGATGTCTATTTCTGACCATATCGTTCTGATGAAGGATGGATTCCTGCAGCAGGTTGCTCGTCCTCAGGAACTGTATGATGAACCAGCAAACTGCTTCGTTGCTGACTTCCTTGGAAATCCTCCAATCAACAAGACTTATGGTGTTGTTTCCAATGGCAAGATTGTTCTTGATGGCGGCTGTGAAGTTGAACTGGATGCTGCTAAGAATCTTCCAGAAGGCAAGAAAGTTACTCTTTCAATGCGTGCTGAAGCAATCGTTATCGATGAAGATACCAAGAATACTGAAGGTACAGTTATTGAAACATATGTTATGGGTAAAGAAGTTCTGGCTTATGTAGAACTTGGTGACTACAAAGTACGAGCTTATATCCCTGCGGAAAAGAGTTTTGGCAAAGGACAGAAAGTGACAGTTGGACTGAAGAAACGCGGCGTGTTCGTGTTTGATGCAGAAACAGGAGCTCGACTGGCATGAGTACCCGTACAAAAGGGAAAAAGAAAGGTCTCGCTCTTACAAAAAAGATAGAACCTTATCTTTACCTGGCACCATTTGCGATTGGTGTTCTGGTATTTACGCTTTATCCAATTATCAATGTTGTTCTGCTGTCATTTAAAGAAAACTACAACTTTATCACAAAAGACTTCGCAAGCTGGGGTATTGGAAACTATCTTTATGTATTAAAGGATACATATTTCCTGCAGGCTTATAAGAATACATTCATGTATGTTTTTGTGGTTATTCCTATTTCGACATGTTTATCAGTTGTCATTGCGACGCTTTTGAATCAGAAAATCAAGTTCAGCGGTATTTTCCAGACTGCATACTTCCTGCCAATGGTTACATCAACTATTGCGATCGGGTTTGCTTGGCGTTTCATGTTCAACTATAAATCAGGGGTTATCAACTATCTGTTGTCATTCTTGGGAATTGAAGCAATTAACTGGCTTCAGGTTCCTTCATACAACTTCCCTGCATTGTGCATTTATGGTATCTGGGCAATTCTTCCATTTACAATCATTCTGCTTCTGTCAGGGTTGCAGAATATTGACCCTATGTATTATACAGCTGCTAAAGTTGATGGTGCTGGTCCAATCAAGAGCTTCTTCAGAATCACTCTTCCATTGCTTGCGCCAACAATCTTCCTTGTATTGTGTGTAAATACTATTTCTACATTCAAGGTGTACAATGAACTGTTCCCGCTGTTCCAGGGTGCTGGTATCGCTAACAACCTGTTTACAGTTGTATACTACATTTACTATCAGTTCCGCGTAAAATCACCTGCAAGATATGGCTATGCTGCAGCAGCTGCAGTACTTCTGTTTATCACAGTCTTTATCTTCACAATGATTCAGCGCTGGGTTGAAGCTAAGACAAAAGACTAGGAGGAAAGACAATGGAAAAGTTTATGAAATCTCTTAAACAGATGACATTTGGACGTCTGATTGTCTATGTCTTTCTGACTCTTGGTGCAATTGTCATGTTCTTCCCATTCTACTGGATGATTACAGGTGCATTTAAGACTTACTTTGAAGTAACTGCATTCCCTCCAGTATGGTGGCCTTCAAGCTTTAATTTCCAGAACTTCATTACAGCATTCCAGATGGCACCGTTCTTGACTTACTTTAAGAACTCTGTTATCGCAATGGTAGGTAGTGTTGGTCTGTGTACATTCACAACCATTCTGGCATCCTTTGCATTCTCTAAGCTGAATTTCCCTGGAAGACATATCATTTTTGGTTTGCTGCTTGGGTTGATGATGGTTCCATTTGAAATGATTATCATCACAAACTATCGTACAATCATTGATATTAAGATTTACAATACAATCTTTGCATTGATTATTCCTTTTACATCAAGTATTTTCTATACTTATATCCTGAAGGGATTCTTTGACAGCATTCCTGATTCTCTGTATCAGGCTGCACGTGTTGATGGATGCTCAAACTGGAAGTATCTGTGGAGAGTTATGGTTCCAATCGCACGTCCATCTTTGGTTACTATCATTCTGTTGAATGCAATCGCATCATGGAATAGTTTCATGTGGCCAATGCTGGCAGTTGTTGATAAGGACTTAAGAACATTGCCATTTGGGCTGTATGCATTCGTATCTGAAGGTGGTGCGGAAACTCAGCTGATGATGGCAGCTTCAACAATCATCGTAGTACCAATGATCATTCTGTTCTTGTTCGCAAGAAAGCAGATTGTCAATGGTGTTGCACGTGGTGGTCTGAAAGGATAACTCATATAAGCCGTCGAAAGACGGCTTTTCTTTAAACTATTTCCCAGGAAATATGATATAATTTCTACCTGAAAGAAGGTGTACAAATGAATCGTATTTATGATGCGCATAAATCATCTGTTATGGATATAGATGCAAATGTTATTGCCATGAGTGTTTATTTGATTCCGCTGTTGGGTAATTTTATTTCACTGGGAATCATCACATGGGTATTTCCACTGGTCCTTTTGTTTGTTGAAAAGAAAAGTCCACTGGTTTATTTTCATGCTGTTCAATCTTTAGTCATGCAGGCTGTTATAGCAATCTTCAGTGTAATTTCGATAATGCTGACAGTGTTATCTGCAGGATCATCAGTGTTATTGGGATTTAATGTATTTGGAGCTATTGGCATCTGGGGGCTTTTTAGTCTGCTTCTTGTTGTCGCTAATGGTATCATGATTGCCCTTGAAATTATTGGAGCTATCAAGGCTTATGGATGGGAAACGTACTATCTTCCATTGTTTGGCACAATTGTACGCAAGTTTGTAAAAGAATAAAGAAAGCATCCTTTTGGGTGCTTTTTGTATGGAAAAATGTATAAAAAACGTGATTATAATCACAAATCCATTGACTGGAAACAATTCGAGGTTTATCCTTATTACATAGGAGGAAAGAACAATGAAAAAGTTTTTTATGCTTCTTCTGCCTGGTTTGATGGCTGTTTCTGTAGCAGCTTGCTCAACTAAACCAACAGAAGAAAAAATCTACACAGCAGGCACATACACTGCAACTGCAGCTGGCTTTGGTGGTGATGTGACTGTTACTCTGACTGTAAGTGATACTGCAATCACAGCTGTTGAAATCGTTGGTGCTCAGGAAACTGAAGCAATCGGTGGTGCAGCTCTGGAAACTCTTGCTGCAGCAATCAAAGACGCAAACAGCGTTGAAGTTGATGTTGTATCTGGTGCTACAGTAACAAGCAATGCAGTAGTAGCTGCTGCTACTAAGGCATGGAATGAAGCAAAGGGTGTTGCTCCTAGCAAGACTGCTTTGACTGATGGTACATACACAGCTTCAGCTGTTGGTTACAGCTGGACTGGTATGATGACTGGTGAAGTGAAGATTGAAAATGGTGCAATTGCATCGATTACAATCACTGAAGAACACGACAGTGAAACTGGTGAAATTTCTAAGACTGCATTTGACCTTCTGCCAGGCAGAATTATTGCAAATCAGTCTTTGGCTACTGATGCAATCTCTGGTGCAACTGTAACTTCAAATGGTATCAAGGATATCGTTGGTCAGGCTATCGAAATGGCTGGCGGAGTGAAGGCTGAATGGATGGATGAAGTTGCTAAGGAAACTGACACTGTTAAGCTGGAAGGCTATGACGTTGTTGTAGTTGGTCTGGGTGGATCAGGTATCCTGTCTTACTGTGCTGCAGCTGATGCTGGTGCAACTGTATTCGGTATTGAAACAGCAGCTAAACTGGGTGGTAACTCTACAACTACTACAGGTCCTATGCTGCTGGGTCCAGTAAATGAATCTTATGAAGGTGTAAATTGGACAAGCAAGGATGAAATCTATGATGTATGGATTGATTATGTTGGTTCAGAAGAAAAAGCTGACATCATCAAGGAAGCTGTTTACAACAACGATATTCACATCAAGTATTATGTTGATAATTTCGGTTTTGAATTCACAGGTATGATCATGAGCTTTGTACGTCCTCAGTGGTCTGCGCTCTGGACTCGTTACGTTCCTGAAAATGGTCAATCAAATATCTTTGGTCCTAACAAGACAAATCAGTACAATCGTGCTATGGACAAAGCTGTAGCTATGAATGAAAAGAATGACTACATGCTGGAACTGACTGCTGAAGAACTGATTTTCGATGGTGAAACTGCAGTAGGTGTTAAGGCTGTTGCATACGATGGAACAACATATGAAATTTATGGTGATTCTATTATCCTGGCTACAGGTGGTTATGTAGGTAATGCTGAAATGTGTGAAGAACTGTGGGGAAGAACTCTGAACACAGTTGCAGTAACTGTTAACGACGGTACAGGTATCAACATGGGTATCTCTGCTGGCGGTGCTACTTACATGCTGGGTGTTGATCCAATGATCCACATTCTGCAGGTTCCTAACATGATCAAGAACAATGATCTGACTGCTGATCAGAAGGCAATTCTGTCTGCATTGGCTTTGGTTAAGGGTGAAATGAGCACTAACGTTTATGGTGAACCTCTGAACCTGACTCTGGCTGAAGCACAGATTCCTAATTACATGTACTATAACATCTATACTGAAGCTGAACTGAACGATATGAAGACAAATGGTCTGCCTGAAAATATCAGCAAGGCTACTTCTCACTTCATGGGACAGGGCGGTAAGATGACTGCTGGTGCTCCAGTAACTGATATGGATACAATCCTGACTGTTGGTATGGAATATGGCAACGTGCTGAAAGCTGAAAGCATCAAGGATCTGGCTGCTCAGATTGGTTGCGATGAAGCAACTCTGACTGCTACTTTAGGTGAAGATACTACTTACTATGCTGTAATCTGCGCTGGTTACACTTATGGTTCAGTAGGTGGTCTGGATGTTGATGTTAACATGAACGTTCTGAGAGCTGATGGCACACCAATCGCTAACCTGTTTGCAGCAGGTGCTGACTGCCAGGGTGTTGAAAACGTTGAAGGACAGATCTATACTCCTTGGGGAGGACAGGCTCAGTCTTGGACATTCACATCTGGTTATCTGGCAGGTACTTCTGCAGCTGCTTACGGTTTAACTAAATAAGCCTTAAAACCTTCGGATTTTCCGAAGGTTTTTTCTTTTACATCTTTTGGTCTTAAATCATAAAGACATTCACATGAACCATCAGGATAACGGATCAGCAACGCAAAATATGTTGTCCCTTTTACTGTTGTCATGTTGATAATGCGCGAAATGTACATGAAATCACCTCTAAAAGAAGTATATTGCAGAACAATTGATTTAATTGTCCTTTTATGGGGACAGATAAAAAAAGACTCACAATAGTGAGTCTTAAAATTCATAAAGATGTACCTGGTTTTCTTTCAGTGATTTCTGAACATCTATGATTCTCTGATTAGATGATCCTCTGAATCTTAACTTAAGATCATGAAGTTCATCGACATATTTTCCATCGACCATCACATCAAACAATGAAATCAATGGAAGAGTAAATTCATACTTTTTAGTCATCTCATTGAGAATCTGTTTATCAAACAGATATCCTGAATAACACCAGATTGTCTTGTTTGGATAAGTGCTTTTAACTTTTTGAATGAATGGAAGCAATGCCTTCTGATTACAAGGTTCCATAGGTTCTCCGCCTAAGAGAGTAAGACCACCAATGTAATCAGGACTTAAAAGCTCAAGGATTTGTTTTTCAACTTCTTCTGTGAAAGGATGACCATAGTTGAAGTCCCAT
>JAZRUQ010000233.1:0-15146 GCA_045652605.1 Erysipelotrichaceae bacterium | reverse complement strand
GGTCGTAAAATGTCGAATCTGGAAAAAAATTACAGTTTTATCCGTAAAAACAACAAAAGGACCTGATTTTATCATCAGATCCTTTTCATTTAAAGTTGATTTAATGGATATTCCATATTCAGCATCTTGTATTTGGCACCTGCTGCAGCATTGTACGGCAGCTTTTCCCAAGGACATCCATCTAACAGTTTTTCAATAGCTTTTAAATTATCTGCTGTATCCGTAATTCCAGGAATCAAAGGTGTACGAATCAGAAACGGTTTACCGCTGTTTTTTAATGTGTTGAAATTATCAAGTATTTTCTTGTTGTCAACACCTGTGTATTTTAAATGCAGTTTTGAATCAGCAAGTTTAATATCCATGATGACATAATCTAGATGTTCTAGCACTGAACAAAAGATTTCAGGTTCAGCATAACCGCTGGTTTCAATACACAAATGATATCCTTTCAATTCATTTAAACAGGCTTTCAGAAAATCAGGCTGTGCTAATGGCTCGCCGCCTGAAAATGTAAATCCTCCAAACATGTTACCTAAAATGTCAGCTGATTTTTTCAATTCTTCAGCAAGTGTTTGTGCATCAAGTTGTCTGCCCGCAATTTCTAGACAGTTTTCAGGACATGAGAGAACACAGCGTCCAAAAGGCTGACAGAGTTCATGATCACATTGTTTCATGCATGAGCCACAATGACGACAACGTGCCTCTTTTACCATCAGTTGAATGCTTGGTGACAACCCTTCAGGATTATGACACCAAACACATCGCAATGGACAGCCTTTAAAAAACACTGTTGTACGAATACCTGGTCCATCATGAACTGCCATTTCTTTGATGTCAAAAACTATACCCATCATAATGTATAAGCCTGTCTTGCAATGACATGGTCCTGATATTCTTTATCCAATTCGACAAAGTATGCACTCCAACCCCAGATGCGAACGACCAATTGGCGATGGTTTTCAGGATGAATCTGTGCATCCAGCATCTTATCCAGATTGATGGTATTCAACTGAAGCTGATGACCACCGCGATCAACAAATGCTTTGACCAACATACCCACTTTCTCAATTCCATCCTCATCCGCAAAGACACTCTGATGGAATTCAAGTGTTAATGGACCACCATTGATTGCATTTTCAAAGTGTTGTTTCGTCATCGATGCAATAACAGAAACAGGACCTTTCACCTTGGCAAACAAAGAAACTGAGTAGTTTGTGCCAAATGGTTCTTTCGCTCTGCGTCCATCTGCAGAAGCTCCAATCTCATTGGCATGCCACAGATAATACATGGCACTTCCAGTACCAGCACGATAGATTCCGCCACGACAGTTTGTTTTACCTTTTAATGAATCTGCAAAAGCATCCAGAAGTTCTGTTGCGATTGAGTCAACAAAATCATCGTTGTTTCCCAGTTTAGGTGCCTCATAACGCAGCTGATGCAACAATTCTGGCGTTGATTCAAAGTTATTGTCAATTGCATCAATCAATGTCTGTTTATCAAGACTCTTTTCTTCATAAACATATTTCTTGATAACAGCCAAGGAATCAGAAGCAGTCGCAATTCCTGTACCATGAAGTCCAAAATTGTTGTACTTTCCACAACTGTTGATATCACAATCCATCAGGACATTCATCATTGGCGATGGAATAAACCAGAGGTTATTGATACCAGATGCGATGCGATCAGATTCCTTCTGAATCTCATTTTTTACACATTCAAAGAACTCTTCATAAGTTTCGCACTGCATCAGATTGTTATGAAGCGCAAGATCAACTGCCTTTGGATAGGACATTGCTCCAATGTTGGCAACATCTGCACCTACAAATGGAACAATAAATTCCCAGCATGCCGCAACTGTGTAATTGCATGCATCTGCATGTTCATAACCTAATGCCTTCAATGCAGGAATCACTACATCATCATTGGAATACTGAGGAAAACCAAGGCCAGCCTTGGTCAGTCGTGTTGCTTCTGTATAACGTTCTTTAGGTGTATTTTTAGATACTCTCAGGTTGATTTTTGGGTCAATCATACGATTATTGCATGAAGCTTTCAAACACAGCTCAGAAAGCAGATTAAATACATCTTCACCATGTTCATCTACTCCGCCAAGCATCATGCTCTGGCCATTATCCCCCTGCTGCACTCCAATGTACAAATCAGAGTCTTTGTTAAATGACAAGAAGAAATCTTCCAAAAGAGCCAGTGCAGAATCAACTGTATGAATTCCTGCATCCAGATCATGTTTCAGATAAGGATACATATAACGATCAAAACGGCCAATTGTGTTGTGATAATCACCTTCAAGCCACAATGCATAATGAAGTATGCGGAAAAACTGCAGTGCTTCTTTGAAAGTACGCGCAGGATAGCGAGGAACCTGAGTCAGCACTTCAACGACATCATTACGTCCAAGTTTCTCAGCTTCACTTAAATAACGATCAGAAAGCTCAAGGATTGCATCAATAACTCTTTTCCCTTCTGCATCAGCAGTTTCTTTCTTTGCCAATAACCCTGCTGCGATTGCATCATAATAATTCGGTGATAAATTGGACATGAATCCAAGTTCATGAATGAAATGTTTTGACTTGATTTCATCCCATTCATTTTCAGTAAAAATAGCAGGAAGATTGGATACTGTACGTACAAAAACAATCTGTTCATTTTCAAAGATAACAGGTGTTTCTTCTTTGCATAAACGTTCAAAACGGTCAACCATACGCTCAATCGGAGTTAACCTTTTTGATGCATATTCATCTGCAAGATTCCAGTTGACTTCATGTCGAAATGAATGATGTTTCTTATTTAAAATCAATTCATAGAAAGCTTTATTCATGATGATCACCTCTAAACCTATTGTAAACCAGATACTTCAAAGAAACTAGAAAAACAGAGACAAATTCATGTCTCTGCTTATCTTTTTTTATAAATCAACAGTTCAGGATTCTGACCATCTGCTTCATAACTGCAGATCAGAATAAAATCCATGCTTGCAACAACACCAAAACAGACTTCATCATTGAACATACAGGAAACCTGTGTTCCTAAATACATCATGTCATCATCACAGAATTGTACTGTATGACCACTTGGCAATCGATACTTAAAATTCACATAATGTCCTGCCAATGCATTCAATGCAGGTATCTCTGGCATTCCTTCAGGTCTTAAAGCATTTATTTCATTGATGA
Organism: Erysipelotrichaceae bacterium; assembly: GCA_045652605.1. Lineage (GTDB taxonomy): Bacteria > Bacillota_I > Bacilli_A > Erysipelotrichales > Erysipelotrichaceae > RGIG1896. Next base: position 11,955 of record JAZRUQ010000233.1, on the reverse strand, counting down.
GAATTGATTTGAATTCATCAAATGCATCTGTTCCACCTAAGCTTTCATATCGTTTCCAGTAGTTCAGTTGCTTAAGGTTTGAACGTACCTGTTTCAATTGATGTTCTGGAACATTCATTTTTATACAGTTTTCAATCAGATCATCCAATGAATCATATTGGTATTCACCATCAACATAACACCATTTGCAGTACTCTTCATTATAGAATCCATCCGATTCTCTGCTGTAAATACCATCATGAAGCGGCATGCCGCAGCACTGGCAAATCAACTCTCTTGGTGATCCCAATAAAGTGTTGATGGATACATCAAAGCATTTTGATAATAACTTTAACGTTTCAATGCCTGGTGTTGTTTCACCCGTTTCCCAGCGTGATACAGCTTGACGTGTCACATGCACGATTTCAGCCAGTTCATCCTGAGAATATCCTTTTTCTGTTCTTAATGAATAAAGTATATCTTTTGTTTCCATAACCTGTTCTCCTTTATACCCAGTATAACAGCAGCTTATTTGTCATCCAAGCAACCCGTTGTTGCATATACAAACAGAAAACATTTCATCATCAACAGAAAAATCATAATCAGACAGACATAAACTTCTTTTGTTATGACAAAATAAAGTATTGAAAATACACTCAATCCAAAAGAAAGACCTGTACTGTTTTTCTTACACCATGACCATTTTAAACAGGAATCAAGCACTTTAACTAAACCAATCATCATCATTAAAATAAAAATAACCCAATACACTACACGATTGTACATTTCAATCTGTGTATAATCCCATAAATTGACCGAACAGATCATTCCTTCAATGTTTTCTGGATATAATGGCAATACTATACAAAAAATACATAACAGATCAATCAGTCCCATCAACAGATGACAGTTGTTTCTGATTCTTGTTCTGTTTTCTTTTTGTGCAAGATCAATCAATTGATCACTCGACAACAAATCATCAAGACTTATGGAAAAATAGGAAGAAATATGCTTCAATGAATCAATGTTCGGATATCCTCTGCCCGATTCCCATTTCGACACTGCAGTTCTTGATACATACAGTATCTCTGCCAGTTCTTCCTGTGTTAACCCTTTGTTTTTTCTTAACTGTTGAAGTTTTTCATGAAATTCCATTCAATTCACTCTTTCTTATCACAATACTCAACTGCAGCACGGTATAGACTATACAAACTATAACTCAATAAACATGACCCGACAATATCACTGATCCAATGTACACCAGAAACCAGACGACAGACAACCATCATCACCGTAAATAATCCAGCAATTCCTTCGATTATGCGAATGACCATAAAATGATGTATTCTTCGTCTGCACTGGAAAATCAAAGTTGGCATGACACACAGCACAAGCAATGTCGTTGAGGATGGATATGATGCTTCAAGTCGTCCTTCAATCAGGATAGGACGATAATTGACAGGATCCATTTCAAAAATAACATAACAAACGATCACAATAACGTAATAAATCCCTAAAAGTATCAGATCATGATCAACCTTCAGTATACTTCTTCTGGATATCAACTGGTACAATCCCATGAAACCAAACACAAGACATACACCTACAGGCACAAGCCCTAACCAGTCTGTGATGACATAAAGTTCAAAATGAACACCTGTCATTTCATGAAACCACAAATTTAATGTTGATAATCCGATTTCAGTTGATGTATGAGGTGCTATTGCCAGATTACACTTCATCACCAGAAAAGTCCAAAATACAAACAAGAACATGAACCACAATCCAATCGTATGTTTACGCATAACGATACCTCCTTCATTACAGAAAAGATTATCAGAAATGAGAAAATGTAAAAGAATTGTGTCGTATCTTGAATGATACTTTTCGTATCATACTGAAATTATAAAAAGCGAGTTAAACTCGCTTCATTCAATCAACATATTATTCGTTTTTAAACGCTCCAAAAGCCACAGCGTAACAAAGTCCAACACCTGATCCTAATAAGAGTCCTAAAGGCATGTTGTTCATGGACACTCCGAAACATGTACCTATGCTGCATCCAATTCCCAAACCACTTAAAAGCTTTACAGTATTGATTTTCTTCATATCATTTAACCTCCATCATATTCAAGTGAACAATCACCTTTATTTATCTTTGTTTTTCTTGTTATAGTAATGATAAGCGCAATAGGCAAACAGTACCAGATAAACCATGGAAATAGCCCCAAGGACAGCTGCTAGAACATAGCGGCCATTCAATGCATTGATGACAAATTGAGGTACAAGACATGCGGTAAAAATGACAAACATTGGAAGCATTCTTCCTTTGTAGACACGTTCGAGCATTTCAAGACGAGATGCATCATCACAGAAAATAGATTCATCTTCATCCATATCTGTCAAAGATTTTCTGAAATAGCTGTATCCTGCAAATTCCTGAATGTATTCCCATCCGAAATCTTCAAACATTTGAATGTATTCATCTTTGTGTGCAGACCCTTCCTGATTGTAATCCAGCTGATAGATGACATCTTCTGGATCACACTCTTCAAAATGATACGTACCAAGTCCAGTTACTTTAACAAATTTCCAGCCCAGCTGATGCTGACTCTGAAGGTATTCCTGTTCATCCTCATGATTAAAAATACTGAAGTATCTGAATTCCTTTTTCATTTAAAACACCTCCTGAGAAGTTCGATACAGCCTCTGTATTCGCTTTAATTCAAGCTGAAGCACTTCATTGCCTAGTTCTGTCATTTCATAAATCTTTCGTTTATCTTCTTCACTCACAAAACGAATCAATCCATCTTTTTCCATTTTTGATAAACTGCCATACATTGTTCCAGGTGCCAGTCGAATTTCACCATCAGTCAAACGTTCAGTCATCTGAACAATCCCATAACCATGATTTGGTCTCTGAAGACAAAACAGAATATAAAACCCAGTTTCAGTCATAGGAACATAAACTTTTCTTGTATGTGCATCCATAACATATTTCCTCCAATAGATATTACCTCGATATATCGCACTGCGATATGAAATATATACATAATGTATCGCACTACGATATAGGTGTCAACAGAAAATAAAAAAAGACAGAAAATCTGTCTATTTTGTATTCATTTCATTGTTTAATTCATGAAGAAAATCAACCATCAGCTGATGACGATGTTCAGCAAGACGTTTTCCTTCATTTGTGTTCATTTCATCTTTTAGAAGCAAAAGCTTGTCGTAAAAATGTTCTACCGTAGATTTGAGAGGACGTTTTCTCTCTCCGCCAAAGGCAAATGTTCTGGCAATACCGATAGCTCCTATTGCATCCAGACGATCAGCATCCTGAACAATCTTCCCTTCTAGTGTTTCAGGTCGTACACCTCTGTTTTTGCTGAAAGAAATGCCATTAATCAGCTCACAGATTCGATCAATCTGATACTGATCAAGTTGAACACTATTTAAAAATACTCGTGCATTACTATTGTTTTCGGTTTGGAACAGTTTATGATCATCTACATCATGAAGCAAAGCTGCTAATGAGACAATAAAGATGTCACATTTAGGTTCAGTCTTTACAATCCGCAATGCATTCTGATAAACACGCTTTGAATGTTCAACATCATGACCACCAAAATCATTCTTAAACAGCTCTTCGATATAGATGAATGCAGATTCAATGATTTTATCTTTCATAAAGTGATTCCTCCTGATTGAATACTTCATAAAGAAGATTTTTAATCACTTCATTCACGATTTCAGGCTGATCTGTATTGGAATTATGACCTGCATGATCAATCCAGACCAACGGAATCTGTGTGTCTTTATGCCAAGCTTTATTATAGCGGATGGCAGAACCAGCCTGATCTTTTCGGCCACAGATCAGCAATGCTGGGCAAGAAATCGTATAAGGCAAGTCCTTTTCCATAGCTTCTGCCAGCAATTTCATACCATGTCCTGAAAGCTGAGCATAACGCTTCTGATCACCATCATAAACCATCATCATCTGATGCATCAAAGTGCGTCCATACTCAGAAACTGCCACTCCATTGGTCCCTGTTTTCAACAACCATGTCCAAGGACACAACGCATAGACCGGTTCCATTTTTTTCAGCAGCCAGATTTCAACTGCTGTGACATATTTTCTCTGCAACGGAGCTGAATCAATCGATACAAATCCTTTCAGTTTCTTAGGATAAAGCTCAGCATATGTCTGTCCAACATAACCCCCCATTGACTGACCTACTATAACAGGATATTGGATTCCTTCCAATTCTAAGATATCATTCAGCCATCTTGTTTTGTCCATCAAATCAAAATTGAATTTAAATGGCCATGATGCACCATGTCCTGGAGCATCCCAGACAAAAACATTGGTTGTGTCTTTAAAATATTCAATCTGCTTATCAAACAGACGATGATCTGCAGATAAACCAGGAAGAAAGACAAGCGTTGGTCTATTTTTATCAATGTGATTCATCCAATAATGAATTGGACCTGATGATGTGGAATAAATCTTTTCAATCATAAAGAACTCCTAAAATGAAAACAAAGTACAGATCAACTCATACAAGACAGGAATCAATAAAGCAGGAAGCATATTGGCAACTGGAAATGTCTTTTCTTTTACCAGATTTGCACCTACACAGAAGATTAATGCACTGCCTACAAAAGACAACTGTTCAATCAAAACAGCACTGATGATGGATCCAAATATTGCTGCAATCAGAGTAATCGACCCTTGATAAACAAAAATTGCAACAGCAGAAAAAACAACACCGATGCCATACGTCGATGCAAGAACTGTGACAATCGCAAAGTCCAGCAGTGATTTTGCAATCAGCATGGAACTATCACCAAACAAACCATCCTGCATAGCCCCTACAATGGCCATTGCACCAACACAGATAATCAGTGATGTAGTCACAAAGCCTTCAACAAAATGATGGTCATTTTTTACTTTGACTGCATTTTTTAATTTGATTCCAATGTGTTCCATTTTCGCTTCAAGATCAATCCATTGGCCAATAAGACACCCAAACACCAAAGAAAAAATCAGAAGCATAGTCCCTTGTGTCGTCAATGTTGTACCATCAATCACCAGCATATGCTTTAATACACCACTGGCACCAATAAAAAGCGTTGCAAGTCCCAATGACTTCATCAAAATACTTTCAAATTTTTTCGCAATACCGTTTTTCAGTATCAATCCAAGCAATCCACCAGACACAACTGCTGTGGTATTGATGATGGTACCTAACCCAAACATACACATCACTCCTTAAATCTTATTTCTTATCTAAACCAAGTATCCATTCTTTTATATCGCTGCTCACTGTTTCTGAAACATTTAAACTATCTTCATGCAGAATATCATGACGTGCTTTTGGATACAGTTTACATTCAACTTGAGTACATCCAGCTTTCTTCATGGATTTAAAGACGTTTAAGACACCTTTTCCATGATCTCCAACTGGATCATCATTTCCTGATACAAGCAGTACAGGAAGCTGTTTATTCCAATTCTGATAACTCTTTTGATCACCTGTACGCTTCATTGCATCCAATAGCTGCCAGAACAAACCTGCAGAAATATCTTTCTTGCATAAATCATCATTTAAATAAACATTTAATTGTGAATGATCAGAACATAACCAGTCAGCTTTTGTACGATTTGGCACAAATTTCTTATTATATGTTCCAAATGACAAGCTGCGAATCATATCATTTGTCGAATCAAAACCGACTTTTTTTATTTCATTTTTTACTAACTTCATCATTAGTGAAAGAATCCAGGATGGTTGCTGACCAGTTCCCATAATGATAGCACCAGCAAAATCATGTTTAGAAACAACACTTAAATAATCTCTGACTAAAAATGAACCAAGCGAAAATCCCATCAAGATTTGTTTGACATGAGAAAAACGTGATTTCAAAATACAATGAAATTGATGAATTTCCTTTATAGTCCAGTTCCATCCAGCTTCTTTAAAACTAGCACAAGATGCATTTCGATCATGATGACCATGCCCTCTTAAATCAAAACCGGCAACTCCAATGCCAGCATCACACATTGCCTGTGCAAAGCGTTCATATCGTCCAATATGTTCACTCATGCCATGGACAATCTGCAGAATCATTTCAGGATCTTTTTCAGGAAGCCATACAATCGCATGCATGGATTCATTATTCTGGCCTTCAAAGACAAATACTTCTTTTTTCATGCGGTTCTCCATCTCTTTGATAACTTATGTTTATCATTATACCATCAAATGAAAAAGACAGGAACTTTTCAGTACCTGTCGATTGTTTTTATTTACGAGTTGGCAGCACTTCCAGCCAGTATCCATCTGGGTCTGTGATGAAATAAATGCCCATTGCAGGATTTTCAAAACAGATGCATGCCATTTCTTCATGCAGCTGATGTGCAGCTTCATAATCATCTGTCTGAAATGCCAGATGGAATTCACATTCACCCAGATCATATGGTTCTGGATGGTCTTTCAGCCATGTCAGCTCAAGTTCAAATGTGCATTCGTCATTGCCCATATATACAATAATAAATCCATCACCGTTGATGCGTCTTACTTCATGCAGTCCAAGCGCTTTTTCATAGAATGCCATTGATTTATTTAAATCTGTAACATTGTAGTTTTCGTGAATCATTTTAAATTTCATGGTGTACCTCTTTCTATTCACATTTGATAATCTGTGAAGTGTATTGCGGATGATCCTTTATAAAAGCATCAATGATGGATGGTGTATTCCAAGTATGCATTGGATATACATGTTGTGCAGAAACATAATTTAAAAATGTACACAATCCTCTGTCATAGTCTTTTTCCTGTCGTGGATCTAATACTACAAAGGCTGCATCAAGACTTCTTCCATTAAGCTTATCCCTCAATAGAAGAATCTGTTTCTGATAATCAAGAGTCATCTGTTGATTGTAGTCATCACTTTCTTCATCCCACACCCAGTCATTCAAATCTCCTGCATGATAGATCAGAAGATTTTCGTCTTCAACCAGAAAGGCAACACCTAAATCAGTGGAATGAAAAGTAGTCAATCTGAGCTTTTTGTCCAATTCATACTCTTTGGCAGAAGAAACCTGAAGAACATCGGTATGATCTGGAATTTCAATATCATCAGATAAAACACCTCGAATGTACATCATCCCTGACTGTTTCAAAAGAGTAAAAATACTGGAATTATAATGATCATTATGACCATGACTGGCTAAGACATAGATTGGCTTGTTTAAATCAAGTTGAGGCAATTGTCCCTTTTCATAATCAAACAGATAATAGAATCGTTCAGTTTCAACCAGAAAACAGCTGTGTTGAATAAATGTCACTTTCATTTCCTTATCAACCTCCGATTCAATATGTCCTAAACAAATGATAAACTACTGAAAACTCAAAGTCAATTTAAGCAATAATTCTTATAAAATTCTGTAGATGTGATAAGATATAGAAAGTTAGATTGTAGGTGAACATATGCGTTATTTTGGCAAATTCTATTTAGATAAAGAAAAAGACATTGTAGTAACCCTTGGCATGGAAGAATCTGAGTTGTCCTATACAATTCATACGACCAATCATCAATCTGATAATCTGATCAACAATCTGGCTGCCATAAGCAAACAGCCAACGGTTGTGCAGAATGGTAAAACCGTCATCACAGGTCAGATTCCCTGCTATATCAAAGCGGATGGACAAAGAGTCTATATTTTCAGATTGAACGGTACAAAACTGGCGAATATCTATCCCGATGGTAAAATTGAAGTCAATTCCGTCATTCCGGCGATTGCGAAAACTTTGATGAGCCAGACAAAAGAGTACAAATATTCCTTCCGCGAAACTTTATTAAAGTCTTATGTTCAGGAATCAGTAAAACTCTCAACTGATCTGCACACTCATGGTAATGCGAACTTAAACGCCGATATTCTGATTGCATTGGCAATCAAACATCAGATTCGCTATCCTTTGTATTACATAAAAAAACTTCAGCTGACTCTTTCTGAGTCCCAGACTCTATTTTTAAATGAACAGCGTGCAAAAGTTGAAAAAGAACTGGATCTTACTGGTCTATCTGGAAAACATCGTGATCGTAGGATTGACGACAACACGTTTATTAATTTTGCGGATCTGATTCTGATGAATCTGATGCATTCTACAGAAAATATCAATCGTATCCGCAGATCACTGACACTTCTAAAGGATTCACAGGCTGTCTTTACAAACCTTGAAAAGCTTTATCTCTATCGTTATGTTTTTACAAAAGGCATAACAGCGGACTATCAGATCGATTTACCTGATTTCCGTCAGATTGAAGACAAAGATATCCGCACTTATTTAAAACAGATGCTGGAAGATTCACAGCGTCATAATCTTTCTGATTTGACACTTTATGAAGACAGCTTGTTGTGGATTGGTCGCGAATACAAGAAACGTCATATTTCCTATGTAGAAATCAGTGACACAACACTTGTAAAAAAGGATGCAACCTGTGCAAAAATGCTGGAACAGATTCATCGCATCCTGCCTCTTGTCAAACAGGAAACAGGTGTTGACATTCGCTTTTTAGCTGCAATACGACGTATTCCATTGACATTAGTCAAAGAAAACATCACATCAGGCAATTATCTGACAGAAGCAATATCAGCGCTTAAAGTGGTGTGCAAAGACCCTTATGTTGTAGGAAGTGATTTTGTTGGTGAAGAAATCAATGATATTGCAGAATTAAAAGCAGTAATCAAAGAAATTGTAACTAAAATTGCAGTTCATGATCCAAACTGGACAATACGCATCCACGCCGGTGAAAACGATTCACTCAAAACCAACATGGCAAAATCCATACAGCTTGTTGAAAAATCACTGCTTCCTGATCAGGCATTCCCATATATGCGCATTGGACATGGTCTTTATGGTGCAAATCAAAAAAGCGCCTCAGGTAAAAATCTGATGAGCAAAATCAAAGAACGTCATGTTGTCCTGGAATTTCAGCTGACCAGCAATGTACGTCTGAACAATCTCATTGATTTGAAAACTCATCCATTGAAAAACTATCTGAATCAGGGAATCAACTGTGTCATGGGTACTGATGGTTATGGTCTATATGGTACAGACAGCATTGATGAACAACTTGCACTTGCAAATTTCCTGAAAATCAATGACAGTGAATTCATGCAGATGAAAGCCGTAGAAGATGAAATCATCACTCGACAGAGAAACAATTATATCAACAAAATGCAGGTATTTACTGCACAGCGCGGCAATCGCACAGTCAAAGAATACTACATTGAAGAGCTGGGACGCAAAGACAATGATGTTTCACAGGTTAAGTTTGAAATCAGCAAACAACCTTCTTATCCTGTCTTTAAGGAAAATGTAAAGGAACTTCCTTGGGATAAATATCCAGTGGTCATTGCAGGAGGAAGCTTTACCAGCAGCAATCGTGATCAGAAAATCAAAGAAGCAGATCAGAAACTGCTGGATTCCCTGTTAAATCAGTTGGATCCAGAAAAAGTCTTCTTTGTGATTGGTCATAAACTGCAGGGACATGAGAAATATCTTGTTGAACATAACAGGAACTTTGATATCTACAGCATTATTCCTTCTTTGATGAACAAAAAACAGATCAGCCAGCTTACACAAGCTCATTTGAAAGGAATCCGTATTTCTACGGAATCTCAGGAAATGGGAATCTATAAGTCATTCAACTATGAAATTTTTGAAAGAAGAAATTGTGCACTGTTTGCCTTTGACGGCAACTCTTCACTGGCTAATCTTGTTCAGGAAGCTCGAAATGGCAAAGGTAAGACAAGAATCTTCCTCTACCCTAAACTCTCGATGCTGAAAGCTAAAGCAGCCTCATTGGAAGGTTATGTCACAATCAATCCGAGCATCGAATACACAATCAATAAGATTCTTGAAATGCAGAATAATATCGGAACTAAAAAATAGCTGAAAAGACAGGGAATTCCCTGTCTTTTTTAATAATTGAAATGTTTTAAACATGAAAATCGCTGAATTACTTCATTGCATTACGTCTGTATTCAGCAGTTAAAAGAATCTGTTTTTCATTGCTGATTATGATTTCATTTTGTGAGCCATACCAAATATATGCGAACGACATCAACTGTCTATCACATTTAAAACTATGTTTTCGTTGATATATCACAGAATAGATAAAGCTAGAGGTTATATCTACCTACCAAAACTGATCCTGTCAAATCTTGTGTTTTCGATGAAAAATGAATACATCATTAATGACAACAGTTTTAGAGTCTGTTGATCTCATTTTGTAAATTTCTTAGAAATTGACCTGCATGCGCTCCATCCATTTGTGTGTGGTGAAACTGAAAAGATACAGGCAAATAATAGCGAAAAATTTTTCTTTTGTATCTTCCCCAGATAATAAATGGATTATTGAAAATTCCACTATTCATACCGACTGCACCATCGATTTCGATATCAATTATGGCAGAGGTTCCAATCACCATACAATCATTTGATAAATCCTTGTCCAAGCATGTTTCAACAACATGAGAAGTAGATGTCAAATAGTCCTGATTGAATCTTTCCAAATCATCCACATACAAAATATCGCAGGAACTCACTTCCCCTGTCCTGTTTTTTACAATGGTGTTCACCGCAATACGGTCATATTGAATCATTTTTTCACCAACGGGAAGTATGTAGAATTCTTTTATAGAAACCGCTGCTTTTCCTATGCAAAAATCCAGAAGCATATTAAATTTCATTTTCTTCCTTTTCGCTATTTTTATTAAATTTGTCACATCTAAAGTCTTGAAAAAAGTGACCATCGGGTTTGGTGCTTTCATCCAAAGTTCATAGGCCGATGCTCTTGTTGTATTTTGAGGTTTAATTTCTCTTGCCATTATTCTTCTTTCTCCTCATCCAAAGATTCAAATACAAAGCGCTGTGTCGGATAGCCATATTCTATCAGCAGTTCCCGCTCTGCAAAACCAAGTTTTTTCAATAAGTCACGATGACCAGTATCTGCTTTATCCCCCTTACGGTAAGTCGTCATGCTGATTTTCTGATTCGGCAAATAGGTTTCCAAAAGTACTTCTAAAAATAATTTCTGAATCTCTTGATTGCGATACTGGGGATGAATCCCTAAAAAGTCAATACTTCCTGATTCCCTTGAAAATGTCATGGCCCCAATCAAAACATCGTTTTCTTTTAAACTGAGTGCTCTCTTTTCTTCCATCGCTTTTGTAATCTCTTTCAAATAATCCGTTTCATCCATAACCGGGTATCCGTCATTCACCAGACGCATCAAATCCATCCAGACTGGAATATCTCCTGTTTCGGCAATACAGATATCCTCTTTTGTAAATACTTTGGATGGAACATTCGTATACAACGCAAATCGGAGTTGCAGTGGATAATACGATCCTTTGTCCCGAAACTGAGCAGGTGGTACTTTATACATAGATTTAAAGGCAGATGAAAATGCTTGCTGACTTTCATAACCACAAAGAAAAGCAATTTCAATAATCGGTTTAGAGGAAAATACCAATAGCTTTGCGGATTCCGTCAACTGACGTCGCTGCACATAATCATGAATCGTCATTCCTACCGTGTTGGTGAACATACGATGCAGGTGATATTTCGAATAATGAACTGCTTCCGATACTTTTTCCAGATCAAGCTTTTCATCAAGATGAGATTCAATATAATCAATCACTGCTTCTATCTTCATAATATCAATTTCCATTGTTTTTCCCTCCTTGCTGCACAGAATTATAGCAAAGGAACATTGAGTCGTTTTCATATTTCTTGCTATTTGTTTAGCATTCCAGTAAATCAAAAAAACAGGTAAACATAATGACATATTCATCACATTCCCTGCACAAGATTCTTCTGCTGCATCCAGCATATTCACAATAAAAATTCCATGCCCTCTGGTCAGATCATTCATTAGTACATGGAACGCTGGTCCGATTAT